>JBKDZQ010000368.1:0-4844 GCA_047971325.1 Parahaliea sp. | reverse complement strand
TCCCGGGCGAGCTTTCGCGCAGTGGTGGACGCCGGTGACTATTTTATTCGCAAGGTAGACCAGGGGCAGGTGCTGCGCATCCTCGACCTGGAGGGCAACCAGGCGGCGGATACCCTGTTCTTCAATGCCAGCGATCCCGCCGAGCACTACTCGGCGGTGGATACCCTGCGGGAGCAGGGCAATGTCTATCTCGGTGCCGGCAGTGTGCTGCGCTCCAATGAGAACCGGCCGATGCTGGAGATCATTGCCGATACCTGCGGGCGGCACGACACCCTTGGCGGTGCCTGCGCCACCGAGAGCAACACCGTGCGCTACGCGCTGGACAAGCGCTGCATGCACGCCTGTCGCGACAGCTGGATGCTGGCCATTGCCGAGCACCCCGAATACGGCCTCGACAAGCGGGATATCAGCCACAACATCAATTTTTTCATGAACGTGCCGGTGACCGCCGAGGGTGGCCTGACCTTCGCGGACGGCATCTCCGCACCTGGCAAGTACGTGGAGATGCGCGCCTGCATGGATGTGGTGGTGCTGATTTCCAACTGCCCGCAGTTGAACAATCCCTGTAACGGCTACAACCCGACGCCCATTGCCGTACTGCTCTGGGACGAGTGAATTCCCAGCGGCAACAGCTTCAACCCATTCTTCAGTGGACGACCACTGTCGTATCGCTTCCCGGGACGGCCCGGTGTGGACGCACTATGTTCAGCAAGGTTCTGGTGGCCAATCGCGGTGCCATCGCCGTACGCATCATTCGCACCCTGAAAAAAATGGGCATCGCCGCGGTGGCGGTCTAAGCCGACTCCGACGCCGACATCCTGCACGTGCGCCAGGCGGACGAAGCCTGGCCACTGGGCGAGGGGCCGGCCTCGGCAACCTACCTGAACCAGGACCGGCTGCTGGAGATCGCCCGGGCCAGTGGTGCCCAGGCGATTCACCCGGGCTATGGCTTTCTGAGTGAGAACGCCGGTTTCGTGCGCCGCTGCGAGCGCGAGAGGATTGTGTTCGTCGGCCCGACGGCGGAGCAGATCGACATGTTTGGTCTCAAGCACCGGGCGCGGGCACTGGCGAAGCAGGCCGGTCTGCCGCTGCTGGAGGGCAGCGACCTGCTGGCGGACCTGGAGGCGGCCCGACAGCAGGCGGCGCGGACCACCTATCCGGTGATGCTCAAGAGCACCGCCGGCGGCGGCGGTATCGGCATGCAGGAATGCCACAGCGAGGCGGAACTGGCAGAGGCCTTCGATTCAGTGAAGCGCCTGGGGGCCAACAACTTCGCCGACGATGGTGTGTTCGTGGAGAAGTTCATCGCCCGTGCCCGGCATATTGAGGTACAGGTCTTCGGCGACGGGCAGGGCAGGGCACTGGCCATTGGCGAGCGGGACTGCTCCTCCCAGCGCCGGAACCAGAAGGTGGTGGAGGAGTGCCCGGCGCCCGGTCTTGCTGCCGGTATTCGCCAGCGTCTTCACGCCACGGCGGAGCGGCTGGTGGCCAGTATCGGCTACCGCAATGCCGGTACCGTGGAGTTTATCTACGATGCCGATACCGATGCCTTCTACTTCCTTGAGGTCAACACCCGACTGCAGGTCGAACACGGTGTGACCGAGGAAGTCTACGGCATCGACCTGGTGGAGTGGATGCTGCGTCTGGCGGCGGGGGAGCCGATCGACCTGGCGGCCCGGCGGGACCGGTTGCAGGCAAACGGCCACGCCATCCAGGTGCGTCTCTACGCGGAAGATCCCTACCGCGAGTTCCAGCCCTGCCCGGGGTTGCTGAGCGAGGTGGTTTTTCCCGCCGGGCCGGGAATACGCATCGACCACTGGATCGAGGCCGGCGTGGAGGTGTCGCCCTATTTCGACCCCATGCTGGCCAAGGTGATCGTGCATGCGCCGGACCGGGCCGGGGCACTGGCCAGTCTGGGGCACACCCTCGACGGGATTCGCCTCTACGGCTTTGAAACCAATCTGCTGTACCTGCGCGCGCTGGTGCGCGATGCCCGACTGGTGGCCGGGGACGTCACCACCCGCTACCTCAATGATTTCCGCTGGAGCCCGGCGCGGGTGGACGTGCTGCACGGTGGCACCCAGACCACGCTGCAGGACTATCCCGGCCGGGTGGGCTTGTGGCATGTGGGCGTGCCCCCCTGCGGCCCCTTCGACAGCTATTGCTTCCGCCTGGCCAACCGCCTGCTGGGCAATGATCCCGGAGCTCCCGGTCTTGAGATTACCCTGCAGGGCCCTGCGCTGCGCTTCAGTTGTGCGGCGCTGGTGGTGATTGCCGGCGGCGATTGTTCGCCCCTGCTCGATGGGGAGCCGGTAGCGCTGTGGGAGGTGCTGTCGGTGGCCGCCGGCCAGGTGCTGGAGTGCGGGCGCATCCGCGGGCCTGGCGCGCGGGTCTGTCTCTGTGTTCAGGGCGGGTTCGACTGTCCGGATTACCTGGGCTCGCGCGCCACCTTCACCCTGGGGCAGTTCGGTGGCCACAACGGCCGGGCCCTGCGCACCGGGGATGTGCTCAGGCTCGGTGCTGACGCGCCGGCGCCGGCGGTGCCGGTTGGAGAACGCATTCCCTCCGGCCTGCAACCGGAGCTCGCCGGCCAGTGGCAGTTGCGGGTGATCTACGGCCCCCACGGCGCCCCCGATTTTTTTACCAACGAAGACATCGAGCGGTTCTTTGCCGCGGACTGGGAGGTGCACTACAACTCCAGCCGTACCGGCGTGCGCCTGATCGGGCCGAAACCGGAGTGGGCGCGACAGGACGGCGGTGAGGCCGGCCTGCACCCGTCGAACATTCACGACAAGGCCTACGCCTTCGGTACGGTGGATTTCACCGGTGACATGCCGGTGATTCTGGGGCCCGACGGCCCTTCCCTGGGTGGTTTTGTCTGCCCCGCCACGGTGATTCATGCCGATCTTTGGAAGCTGGGCCAGTTGCGTGCCGGCGACCGGCTGCGCTTTGTGCCGGTGTCGCTGGAGGATGCCCGGGCGCTGGAGCTGGCGCAGAACGAGGCCGTGGCCACACTGGCGCCAGTGCCTGTCCAGTGGAGCGCCGTGACGCCTGATACCCCGGTGCTGCACAGGGTTCCAGCGGATACTTTTGGCGATGAGATTAGCTATCGCGCCGCTGGCGATCACTTCCTGCTGGTAGAGTATGGCGACAGGGTGCTGGATGTCCGCCTGCGTTTCCGGGTGCACGCCCTGATGCGCTGGCTGGAGCAAAACCCGCTACCGGGCATGCGCGAGCTGACCCCCGGCATCCGCTCCCTGCAGATTCACTTCGACCCCCTGCAACTGCCACACCGCCTGTTGCTGGCGCACCTGGGCCGGGCGGAAGCCGAACTGTCACGGTGCCTGGACGAGATGAGGGTGCCTTCGCGCATCGTGCACCTGCCCCTGTCCTGGGATGACGAGGCCTGCCGGCTGGCGATCGAGAGGTACGAGCTGAGCGTGCGCGCCGGGGCGCCCTGGTGCCCGAGCAACCTGGAATTCATTCGCCGCATCAACGGGCTCGACACCATCGAGGCTGTCAAGCGCATCGTGTTCGAGGCCTCCTACCTGGTGATGGGGCTGGGAGATGTCTATCTCGGCGCGCCGGTGGCGACGCCGGTGTATCCCGCGCACCGACTGGTGACCACCAAGTACAATCCGGCGCGCACCTGGACCGCGGAAAACTCGGTCGGCATCGGCGGTTCCTATCTCTGTGTCTACGGCATGGAAGGTCCCGGGGGTTACCAGTTCATCGGCCGTACCCTGCAAATGTGGAACCGTTACCGGCACACCGAGTCCTTCAGCCAGCCCTGGCTGCTGCGCTTCTTTGACCAGGTGCGTTTTTACGAAGTGAGTGCGGAGGAACTGGCCCGGATTCGCCGGGACTTTCCCCTGGGCCGGTATCCGTTGCGGGTGGAAGAGACCGAGTTCAGCCTGGCTGGCTACCAGCGGTTGCTGGATGAAGAAGCGCAGGCCATCGCCGGTTTCCGTCAGCGGCGGGTGGCGGCGTTCGAGCAGGAGCTGAAGGACTGGCATGCCAGCGGCCAGTTCAATTTCGAGGTGGAGGAAATTGTCGCGCTCGACAGCGACCGGGACTGGCCGGAAGACAGCACCGTGCTGGACGCCTCGGTATCCGGCAGTGTCTGGAAAGTCCGGGTGCAGCCCGGGCAGGTGGTGGAGCAGGGCGAGGTGCTGATGATTCTGGAGTCGATGAAGATGGAGATCCCGGTGCTATCGCCCATGACAGGCAGGGTGAGCCGGGTACTGCTGGCGGAAGGTGGTCGCATTCGGGCGGGCCAGGCCCTGCTGGTGCTGGAAGATGCGGTCGCGGAGGAGGCAGTCTGATGGACATGAATATTGCCGCCTTGCGGCGGGCCTATGCTGCCGGCGAGTTCACGCCCCGGGAGCTGGTAGCGCAGCTGCTCGGCCAGGCGCAGCGCCTGGCCGGGCACAAGGTCTGGATCCACCTCCTGTCACAGGCGGAGCTCGATCCCTATCTTGATGCCCTGGAGCGGCGGGAGAGGGAGCAGCTGCCCCTGTGGGGTATCCCCTTTGCCATCAAGGACAATATTGATCTCGCCGGCGTGCCAACCACCGCCGCCTGCCCGCAATTCAGCTATGTGCCCGCGCAGTCGGCGCCCGTGGTCGAGCACCTGCTGGCCGCCGGCGCGATCCCGCTGGGCAAAACCAACCTCGACCAGTTTGCCACCGGCCTGAACGGCACCCGCTCACCCTATGGCGCCTGCCGCAACGCCTTTGACCCGGACTATATCAGCGGTGGTTCCAGCTCGGGTTCGGCGGTGGCCCTTGCCCTCGGACTTGCCAGTTTCAGCCTCGGGACAGATACCGCCGGCTCTGGCAGGG
>JBKDZQ010000367.1:0-1736 GCA_047971325.1 Parahaliea sp. | reverse complement strand
TCGCGCAGGTAGTTCTCGCCGAAGGCGCGCAGGCCGCAGCCCGCCGCCGCGCGAATGTCGGCGAGGGGGCGGCTCTTGCTGACCGCGAGCACAGTGACGGGCCCGGAATTACCTGGGCTTTTCTCGATTGCGCGGCTTACTCTGCCGAGCAGGTTTGCTATATTGTCGGCAATGTTGCACTCGTTCATGGGGGCTCCTGGGCTGTTTGCCGGGCCGTGGCGGGGGGAGAATAACATGCGCGGGCGCCGGACCGCGCGCGTCGCCGGAGGGTGGGGAAAGCCCCGGGTGACGGCCATTCAGGGGGAGTGGGACCGTTGGATATCACCGAATTGCTCGCGTTCAGCGCCAAGCAGGGCGCTTCCGACCTGCACCTTTCCGCCGGTCTGCCGCCCATGATCCGGGTCGATGGCGATGTGCGCCGGATCAACCTGCCGCCGATGGAGCACAAGCTGGTCCACGAGCTCATCTACGACATCATGAACGACAAGCAGCGCAAGGACTACGAGGAGTTCATGGAGACCGACTTCTCCTTCGAGGTCCCCGGTGTCGCCCGCTTCCGTGTCAACGCTTTCAACCAGAACCGCGGTGCCGGCGCGGTGTTCCGTACCATTCCCTCCAAGGTATTGAGCATGGAGGACCTGGGCATGGGCCGGGTGTTTCGCGACATTTCCATGACCCCGCGGGGCCTGGTGCTGGTGACGGGCCCCACCGGTTCCGGCAAGTCCACCACCCTGGCGGCGATGATGGACTTTATCAACGACAACAAGTACGAGCATATCCTCACCATCGAGGACCCGATCGAATTCGTGCACGAAAGCAAGAAATGCCTGGTCAACCAGCGCGAGGTGCACCGCGACACCCTGGGCTTTGCCGAGGCCCTGCGCTCGGCGCTGCGGGAGGATCCGGACATCATCCTGGTGGGCGAGATGCGCGACCTGGAAACCATCCGCCTGGCACTGACCGCGGCGGAAACCGGTCACCTGGTGTTCGGCACCCTGCACACCACCTCGGCGGCCAAGACCATCGACCGGGTGGTGGACGTGTTCCCGGCGGCGGAAAAGGCCATGGTGCGTTCCATGCTCTCCGAGTCGTTGCAGGCGGTGGTGTCCCAGACCCTGCTCAAGCGCGCCACCGGCGGCCGGGTGGCGGCCCACGAGATCATGCGTGGCACCTCCGCCATTCGCAACCTGATCCGTGAAGACAAGGTGGCGCAGATGTATTCGGCCATCCAGACTGGCCAGGCGGTGGGTATGCAGACCATGGACCAGTGCCTGCACGATCTGGTGGAAAAGCGCGTCATTACCCGCGATGTGGCCCGGGAAAAGGCGCGCATGCCGGAAAATTTCTAGGAGTCTACCGCGCAGGCACGCAGGAATTGGAGGGGACGCCGCCGTGAAAATCGAGGATTTGCTGAGACGAGTCGTCAGGGAAAATGCGTCGGACGGCTTTATTTCGGCCAATGCCGCGCCCTGCATCAAGGTGGATGGACAGATTTTCCCGGTGGCCGACCGGGTGCTCAGCGAGTCCGAGGCGAGGGAGCTGGTGCTGTCCACCATGAACGAAGCGCAGCGCAAGGAGTTTCTGCAGCACAACGAGGCCAACTTCGCCCTGTCGGATGAAACCCTGGGCCGTTTCCGGGTCAGCGCCTTTGTGCAGCGCGGTTGCTGCGGGCTGGTGCTGCGGCGCATCGAGACGGTGATTCCCGATATCAATGCGCTGAGCCTGCCCCCCATCAT
>JBKDZQ010000366.1:0-3211 GCA_047971325.1 Parahaliea sp. | reverse complement strand
CGCTTGGGACGTCGGGAGGACGCAGCATGCGCCGTTATCGTCTCGAGATTGATAACGTCCGCGCACACCTTCGCTCTCTATGGGTCGTCATCGGTTTGCAGGGGCTGATAATCCTCGCACTCTGGATTGGCTGGAGCCAGGCACCGAAGCAATTGCGGGTCTATGTGCCGCCGGATCTGCGCTCCGGAGCAGTCCTGGCGGCGGAGGAGGTGCCTCCGGCCAATGTCTATGCGTTCGCGTTCTACATCTTTCAGCAGCTCAATCGCTGGTCTGAAAACGGCGCAACGGATTATGGCCACGCGATTTTCCGGATCTCGCCGTACCTCACACCACGCTATCGCAATGACTTGATAGCCGATATGGAGCTCAAGGCGCGTCGTGGTGAGTTGGCATTCCGGGTGCGGGGCGTGCATGAGGTACCCGGTCACGGCTACGAGGAACGCCGGGTCGATGTGTTGTCAGCCGATGTTTGGGTGGTGTGGCTGGATCTGGATTTGCTGGAGTCCGTGAAAGGTATGACCGTCAAGCAAACCAGTATTCGCTATCCCATCCGCGTGGTGCGCCAGGCGATCGACCCTGAAACTAACCCTTGGGGTCTGGCACTGGATGGTTATGGCGCCGATGGCCCACGCCGTCTCAGTAAAGCCGATCTGTCGGAGTCCGACACAGCCGGTGCTGCGCTCAATAAGGAGCCTTCGTGATGCCTGCTTCACAATATTCCACGCCCAGCCAGTGGACCGTCCTGGTTCTGTTCTGGGCTCTCTTTCTTTCCAGTACTCAATCTGCTGCGACACAAGACGCACCCGCCCAAGCCAATGAGGTCGTCTCGACTGGCCCTGAGCGTGTGGTCTGGCGAAGAACACCGATCGCTATCCCGTTGGTCGTGGGCGAGGAGCGGCTGATCCATTTTCCCGACTCGGTGAGTATTGGCCTGCCGCAGTCGCTGACCCCGTTCCTGCGCAGCCAGAGCATCAACGGTACGCTCTACCTGCTGGCGGGACAGCCATTCGATTCGACCCGTGTGATGGTGCGCTCTGAGAACGGCGGGCCCTTGTTTGTTCTCGATATTTCGGCAGCGTTGAACGTCGATGAACGACGGCCACTGCCTGAAGTGCAGGTGGTGTTGGAAGCGAGTGATACCGAGGTGGAGGATGTGGCTTCGGATACTGTCACTGCCAGCCGATTCACACAATGGGGCTATGTCGCATTGACCCGCTTCGCGGCGCAACAACTCTATGCACCCGAAAGACTCATGCCCCATGCGCCGGGCGTGGTCGCCATACCCGTCAAAGATGCCCCCGTCGACCTACTTCGTGGCGGTAGCGTTGAAGCGGTGCCCGTGGCGGCCTGGAAAGCGGGTGCGCGGTATGTCACAGCAGTGAGGCTGACCAACCAGACTTTCAAGGCGGTCATCCTGGATCCCCGCGAACTCCGCGGTGCTTGGTTGGCGGCCACATTTCAGCACAATCGTCTACTGCCCTCGGGAGGAGACGCAGATACCTCGGCGGTGTATCTGATCTCTGACCGGCCCTTCGATGTGGCCCTTTGGTGAGGAGGGACGGGTAGCATGTCGATGGTCACCAGTAATCGTTTATTACCCCTTCTCGCCGGCTCGGTGCTGCTTCTGACGGCTATGGTGGCCATCAAGTCCTGCTCACCCGATGCGGCACAGCCACAACTGTTAGATGCGGTACCGCAGGCGCCCAAACCGGATGCCGATACACCGGCCGACACGATCAAGACCTTAACAGCCAATGTCAGCGCCATGACGTCGGAGCTCAACGCGCTGCGGAGAGATAACACCGCGCTGAAACAGGAAAACCGCGATCTGATCAAAGACCGGAAGCAGATCGAAAACAATGTGCTGTCTCGGTTAGAGCAATCGCTGGCTTCGAAGCAGGCGGACACGGACCCCCAGGCCTCGACGTCAGCCGTCGCGGCATTAACCGCCAGGGTAGACGCCCTGGCGAGCCGCTACGGTAACTCGGGCAATCCGTCACCCACAGTAGGTTCCGACATTCCCGTCGGACTCGGCCTGGATGGCATGAGATCCGCAACACCAGAATCGGAAACGCTGGTGTGGATCAGCCCCCTGGAGCTTGCCTCACCACCCGACGGTGATCAGGAGTCATTGTTCAATCGCTACAGCCGAACAGGGCGCACCGCGCTGGATCAGGCGAGTCCGTCAGTTCAGTCGCTGGTGGACAAAGGTGGCGCTGCGCTCAATCCGTCATTGCCGGTCTATACCGTGCCACGGAACGCGACCCTGATTGGCTCCACCGGCATGACCGCCCTGGTGGGGCGGGTACCGATTCAGGGGCAGGTTCGCGACCCCATGCCCTTCAAAGTGATCACCGGCAAGGACAACCTGGCCGCCAACGGACTGCGGATCCCGGGTGTCGAAGGCAGGATCTGGAGCGGCACCGCCGTCGGGGACTGGACGTTGTCCTGTGTGACCGGGACATTGGAATCGGTGACCTTCGTGTTCGAGGACGGCACCATCCAAACCCTTTCCAGTGATGATAGATCCAGCGGCGGCAATCAGCTGGGTGGTTCCAGTGGAAACAGCAATCGACCGCTGGGCTGGATTTCCGATGCGCAGGGTATCCCCTGTATCACCGGCGAGCGCAAGACCAACGCGCCGGCAGTCCTCGCCCAACGCATTGGCGTGATGGCGCTTGAAGCCGCCGGAGAGGCCGCCGCGCAGGCCGAAACCACCACCCTGATCAGCGACTCGGGTAACGCCACCAGCGTGGTCTCCGGTGAGACAGGTCAATACATTCTGGGCAAAACCCTGAGCGGGGGCAGCGACGAAGTGGCGAAGTGGTTGTGGGAGCGCCAGGCGCAAAGTTTCGATGCGGTCTTCGTGCCCGCGGGTGTCGAGCTGGCGATCCATGTCGATCATGAACTGCCCATCGATTTCCATTCCAATGGCAGGAAACTCCATCATGAAACGACTCTCTTCGGACAAGCGACGACTACCACTGGCTCTGGTCTTGATTAGTGGGTTCACGGTCGGCTGTGCCAGCACCAAGGAAACCGTATTGCCACAGGACGGCCCGACCATGAAGTCCCTCTACGATCAGCACATGGTCGATGTTAAACAGTCCGATCAGCGACGAGCCATGGGTGGCCAGCCATTACCGCAATCCGGATTCGCGCACTACCGCGGGTTAGTGGGGGAAGCAGCCAACGAAATCGACAACGTATT
>JBKDZQ010000365.1:0-6182 GCA_047971325.1 Parahaliea sp. | reverse complement strand
GGTGACGGGGGTTGTCGCGCGTGACCGACACAATTTGCGCACTGCCGTTGATGCGATCGGCGTGGGTCATGATCGCGGTGACAGTCAGGGGCATGTCCATCATCTGTCCATTCATGCTGGGCTCCTTTTTAGATTAGTTTTGTGGACTCACATTATGGTCGGTAGAGCGGAAGCTTTCTATCACCAAGGCGACACAATTGACGACAGCCACGATACTCTTGATGACAGCGGCGAGCGTCTCACCCGGTGGGTGGGCCAGGGCTAGCCGGCCGTCAGCTCCCAGCTGCCGTCGCTGTGCTGCAGGGCGCGCTGTTCGGCCTGCAATTTGATGAGGTGGGCCGCCATGGACAGTTTGGCCCATTCGTGGCGGGAGGCATCGACATCGTCGTAGACCACTTTCACCAGCGTGTCCGGGTCGCTGCGCCCGAGCCGCTCCAGCCCCGCCAGCACCTTGCCCTCGCGTTGCAGCCGGTGCGCCACCAGCTGCGCCACCTCCGCCCGCGGCTCGTCGATCACCTCCCCGTGGCCGGGAGCAATGCACTGCAGGGGGTAGTCCAGCAGCAGGTGCAGGGACTCGATGTAGGCCTTCATATCCCCGCCCGGTGGCACGATGACCACGGTCGAACCCTTCATGATGTGGTCGCCGGCGAACAGCATGCCCTCCTCTTCCAGCAAGAAGCAGTAGTGGTTGCTGACATGGCCGGGAGTATGCAGGGCGCGCAGGCGGAATTCGGGGGTATCCAGCAGGTGGCCGTGAACCAGCTCCACGCCGGGAGCGAAGGTGTCGTCCTGGAAGCGGTCGTTGGCAGGCAGCGCACCGAGCACCTCGGCACCGGTGGCCACCGCCACCGCCTGCCAGGCCGGGGAGTGATCACTGTGGGTGTGGGTGCAGACGATCCAGCGGATACGACCGGCACCGGCTGCCAGAATGGCGTCGATGTGTTCGGGGATGGCGGGACCCGGGTCCAGCACTGCCACCTGCTCGTTGCCGATCAGGTAGGTGTTGGTGCCGGGCCCGGTCATCATGCCGGGATTGGGCGCCACCAGGCGACGCACCCGAGCGCTCAGCGCAAAGGGAATGCCGGGTTGCAGCATGTGGCTCACACCAGCCTGTCGATCGGCACCACTGGATCGACATCGGCGTCGTAGTCCACGCCGTCGATCTCGAAACCGAACAGGCGCAGGAATTCCCGACGGTAGCCGTCAAAGTCGGACTCGGTGCGCAGGTTGTCGGTGTCGATGCGCGCCCAGATCTCCGCCACCGGCTGCTGCACCACCGGCGCCAGTTCCTTGCCGTCGGCGCGCAGGCGGCCCTCCTCATCGAGTTTGGGCGCACTGCCATAGAGGGAGTCGCGAAACAGGCCGTCCACCTGTTCGATGCAGCCCTCGTGCACGCCCTGTTCCTTCATCACCCTGAACAGGATGGCGAGGTAGATGGGCATGGCGGGGATGGCCGCACTGGCCTGGGTGACCACGGCCTTGAGTACCGACACCCGGGCATCGCCACCCTTTTGCGCCAGGCGCTCGCGGATGTTCACCACCCGCTTGTCGAGGTCTTTCTTGGCCGCGCCGATGGTGCCGTGCCAGTAGATGTCCCAGGTGATCTTCTCGCCGATGTAGGTATAGGCGGTGGTTTTGGCACCCTGTGCCAGCACGCCGGCCTCGTCCAGCGCCTCGATCCACATCTGCCAGTCCTCGCCGCCCATCACCGCCACGGTGTTGTCGATCTCCTCCTGGGTGGCCGCTTCCAGATGGAAATCCTGGATGGCTACCTTGTCGGTATTCACCCCCTTTTGCACCGTATCACCGCCGATCGGCTTCAGGGTCGAGCTGTGCACCACCCCGGTGATGGGGTGCTGGCGCCGGGGCGCCGCCAGGCTGTAGACCACCAGATCCACCTGGCCGAGGTCATCCCTGATGGTGTCGATGGCCTTGCGCTTGATGTCATCGGAAAAGGCGTCGCCATTGATGCTTCTGGCGTAGAGCCCCTCGGCCTCGGCGTATTTGTGGAAGGCCGCCGAGTTGTACCAGCCGGCGGTGCCGGGCTTGGTCTGGCTGCCCTCCTTCTCGAAGAAGATGCCAAGGGTGGCGGCGCCGGCGCCAAAGGCGGCGCTGATGCGCGAGGCCAGGCCGTAGCCGGTGGAAGCGCCGATCACCAGCACCCGCCCGGGGCCGTTGGTGATCGGCCCGCGGGCCTTCACATAATCAATCTGCTGGCGCACATTGGCGTCGCAGCCAACGGGGTGGGTGGTGGTGCAGAGAAAACCGCGAACGCGGGGCTTGATGATCATTTCTTGCTTCCTGGATGCAAAACCGGTGATTGGCACCGCCGGTCCCGGCGGGCAGTGCTGCGGGATGGGCAGTGTAGCATGGCTTCGCGCCGGTACGGCGGCCTTTGTGGGCCAACCGGCGCCCGCTCAGGCGGCGAGCGCCCTCCTGCGGGGCAGGGTATCGCCATCCCCGGGACAGATAATAGTCTGTCTGTATTGGCACTGTTACCGCTGATGGGATACCTTCGCTCCATGAACCCTCAGCAGCCAGCCATCGCACCACCCGCGGACGGGGACCGCACCCTGATCCAGGGTCCCTTCCATGTGGTGCTCAACAGCGGTTCCGGCCATCGCGACAGCGACGAGACCGGCGCCGCGATCAGCTCGGTGTTGTCGGCGGCCGGGCGCCGCTTCGAGCTGCTGGAGGTGAGCGTGGGCGCGCAACTGCCGGTGGTGGCACGCGAGGCGGTGGCGCGGGCCAGGCGCGATGGCGGGGTGGTGGTGGCCGCTGGTGGCGACGGCACCCTCAATACCGTGTGCCAGGCGCTGGCGGGTTCCGGCGTCCCCCTGGGCGTAGTGCCGCTGGGCACCTTCAACTATTTCGCCCGCAACCACGGCATCCCGCAGGATGCGAAGGCAGCGGCATGCTGCCTGCTGGACGCCCGCATCCAGCCGGTACATGCCGGCTTCCTGAACGGCCACATCTTTCTGGTCAACGCCAGTCTCGGCCTCTATCCGCGCCTGCTGGAAGAGCGGGAGGCCTACAAGGGCCGCCTCGGGCGCAGCCGCCTGGTGGCGCTGTTCTCGGCACTGGCCACCCTGGGGCGGGCCCACCGGGTGCTCGGGGTCCAGGTGGAGGTGGAGGGCCGGTCCCGCTACCTGCGCACGGTATCCATGGTGGTCGCCAGCAACGCCCTGCAGCTGGAACACATCGGCGTGGAACTTGCCGACCAGCTGCAGCAGGGCCAACTGGCCGCCATGCTGGTACGCCCCATCGGCAATCTGGCCCTCTACGGACTGCTGCTGCGCGGACTGCTGCGCAGCCTGGGCAGTGCCGAAAACCTGCACAGCTTCCCCTTCACGACAATGAGCGTGAGCCGCGCCCACCAGCGCAGTATCAAAGTAGCGCTGGATGGCGAGGTCTGCCGTATGCGCCTGCCGCTGGAATTTCGGGCCGGGCCCGGCGCCCTGTCACTGCTGGTGCCCCGCAACCCGGTGCTGCGGGAGCGCGCTTGAACACCCTCCTGCACATCTCGGACACGCATTTTGGCACGGTCAAGCCGAAGGTAGGCCAGGCCCTGCTGCAATTTGCCAGCCAGCAGGCACCGGAGCTGGTGCTGCTGAGCGGCGATATCACCCAGCGCGCCCGGCGCCGCCAGTTTGCCGCGGCGCGTGGCTTTCTCGCACGCTTGCCAGCCCCCGTGGTGGCCGTTCCCGGCAACCACGACATCCCGCTGTTCAACCTGCTGGCGCGACTGTGCGACCCATACCGCAACTATCGCCAGGAGCTGGTGCAGGAACTGGAACCCGAGTTCCAGAGCCCCTCACTGCTGGTGATCGCGGTCAATACCACCCGCCGGCAACGCCATATCGACGGCGAAGTCTCCCGCCGGCAGATAGACCAGGTTGCCCGGCGCCTGCGCCGGGCACAGCCGGGCCAGCTGCGCATCGTCATGCAGCACCATCCGGTGCGCGCCGTGGAGGACTCCGACATCGCCAACCTGCTCATCGGTCGGGAACAGGCGGTGCCGGCCTGGGTGGACGCGGGCATGGACATCCTGCTCGCCGGGCACATCCATCTGCCCTACGTGCTGCCCCTGCAGGGCAGCCAGGGCCGCGTGGCCTGGACCGCCCAGGCCGGCACAGCCCTGTCGCGCAGGACCCGCGGAACCGTCCCCAACTCGGTGAACCTGATTCGCTACAGTCCCGCCACCAACACCGCGGCCGCCACCCGTTGCTGCACCGTGGAGCGCTGGGACTACAACCCCCGGTCCAGCGACTTTACACTGGCCGCCAGCCACAACCTGCGTTTCAGCGCGGCGGAGCATCCGACAGATTGCTGAGCCACCGGCGCGGCCACTGTGCCGGTGGGCAGCGATCATCACTACCTACAGCAAGAGCTTGCGAATGTCCCCCAGCAGGCCCGCCAGCTGGGTCAGGAAGCGGCCAGCATCGCCGCCGTTGATGACCCGGTGATCGTAGGACAGCCCCAGCGGCAGCAGGGTGCGCGGCTGGAAGTTGCTGCCATCCCACCTGGGTTTCACCTCGGAGCGGGACACCGCGAGAATACCCACCTCCGGCGCGTTGACGATGGGTGTGAAGCCAGTGCCACCGATGCCGCCCAGGCTGGAGATGCTGAAGCAGCCACCCTGCATGTCCACCGGCCGCAGCTTGCGGTCGCGGGCCTTGGCGGCCATCTCCAGCACCTCCTCGGCCAGCTCCCACAGAGTCTTCTGGTCCACATCGCGAATCACCGGCACCAGCAGCCCCGCCGGCGTGTCCACCGCCATGCCGATGTGAATGTACTGCTTGTACACCAGGCTTTCGCCGTCCACCGACAGGGAGGCATTGAACTTTGGATTGTCCCGCAGCGCCACGGCGCAGGCTTTGAGCAGGAAGGGCATCGGTGTCAGCCGGGTCCCACGCCGCTCCGCCTCGCCCTTGAGCTCCCCGCGAAAGACCTCCAGCTCGGTGATGTCGGCCTCATCGAACTGGGTGACGTGGGGCAGGTTGAGCCAGTTGCGTTGCATGTTGGCCGCGGTGACCTTGTCCATCTTGCTGCGCGCCACCACTTTCACCTCGCCGAAGGCAGCGAAGTCGACCTCGGGAATGGGGGGAATGCCAGTGCCACCAACGGGACCGGCGTCTCCGCTGAGAAGGTTCTTCACGAAGGATTTTACATCTTCCTTCAGAATACGCTGGCGGGGACCGCTGCCACCGACCGCCTGCAGGTCCACTCCCAATTCCCTGGCCAGCTTGCGCACCGCCGGGCCGGCGTAGATCAGGCCGCCCCGGGCAGGCCCCGGACTCCCGGCGGGTTTCGCTGGCGCCACCGGCGACGATGCCGGGGTGGAGGGCGCGACCGGGGCCGGGGCCGGCTTGGCGGGAGCCTCGGCACTGGCTTGCAGCCGTACCAGCGGATCACCCTGGCGCACGCTGTCGCCTTCCTTGGCCAGTACCTCCAGCACCGCCCCCGCCGCGGTGGAGGGTACCTCCATTGACGCCTTGTCGGATTCCAGCACCACCAGGGAATCCCCCTCGGCCACGGTGTCGCCCACCGCCACACTGATTTCGATCAGGTCGACGGCGTCGTCGGTGCCGATATCCGGCACGCTCACCACCAGCTCGCGCTCCCCGCTTGACGCTGCCGGCTCCGGGACCTTATCAGCACCCTCGCCGCCTTCCGCTCCAGCGGCCTCGGCCTCGCCGCCGCTGGCGTCTTGCGCTACTTTCTCTTCCTTTTTACCTTCCTCACCTTCCTCTTCCGGCGCGCTTTCATCGGCGCTCGCTGGTGCGCCGGCTTCCGCCTCGCCACCGCTCTCGAGCACCAGGATGGCCGCACCCTCGGCCAACTCATCCCCAACCGACACCAGAATCTCGGCCACGGTACCGGTGTGGCTGGAGGGAATTTCCATCGAGGCCTTGTCGGACTCCAGCACGATCAGACTCTGCTCCATCTCGACCTGGTCGCCCACCGCCACCAGCAGCTCGATGACCTCGGCGCCTTCGGCGCCGCCGATATCCGGTACGACTATTTGTTGCTTTGCCATGTGTGTCTCCTTGTCAATTCGCTTGTGATCGCCTGCCTAGACGGACAGCGGATCCACCTTGTCGGGAGAAACACCCAGGGCAGCCATGGCTTCCACCACCACCCCGACCTCGAGCTGGCCCTCGTCGGCCAGCGCCTTGAGC
>JBKDZQ010000364.1:0-3233 GCA_047971325.1 Parahaliea sp. | reverse complement strand
ACGACGACACCGCCGCCGCAGCCAAGGTGCTGCTGGACAAGGGCGTTGTGGTCAATACCGGCGCCCACGGCCAGCGCGAGGGCCTGGGCACCCACTGGGAGATGTGGAGCTTCGTACGCGGTGGTTTCTCGCCCATGCAGGCGCTGTCGGCGGCCACCATCAACCCGGCCACCTACTTCGGCATGGACCAGGACCTGGGCTCGCTGGAGGCCGGCAAGCTGGCCGACCTGGTGGTGCTCGAGGGCAACCCGCTGGAGGACATCCGCAACTCCGACCATATCAGCCACGTGATGGTCAACGGGCGCCTCTACCAGGCCGGCAACCTGGGCGAGGAGGTCACCGGGACGTCCACCCTCAGGCCCTTCTACTGGCAGGGGCGGCCGGAATCAGGGATTCGCTGAGTTCGGGGGCGCCGTTCTGGTGCAGGTAGCGGGGGCCGCTGAACGCCTTCAGCGGTCGTGTGCCCGACACCAGGCCAATACCAGCTCCCCCAGTTCCGCCCGCCGCTCGCCCATGCGCTTGCCGCTGCGGATGTGGGCGAACAGCCGCGCCAGCCGGCGCCGCTGACCCTCGTCCACCTGTTCCAGCAGGTCCGAGCCCAGGGCCAGTTGCGAGCGGTCGGCGTGGGTGCGGCGGCACAGTAGCTCATGGTGCAGCAGGGCCCGGCCCAGCAGCACAAAGGGGAAATTCAGGTTGCGGCTGGGGCCGTAGGCCAGCTGCTTGCCGCCGGTGGGAATGCCCTTGATCCGGAACTGGGCGATCTCCTCGGCGTAGCGCCAGGCGCTGACACCGCCGGTAATGGCCCCCGCCGCCCCGCTCACCAGGGTGCCGAGCCCCCCCAGCAGGCCGCCGCTGGCGCCGTCCAGCACCATCCCGGCGCCGCCGCCCAGCAGGGCCCCGGCGGAGGTCGCCACCGCCGCCAGCGAGGTCTTGTTCAGGCCCCACAGGTACCAGTCCTCCACCTGGAACAGGTCGGAGTCCTCCAGCGCCAGTGACTGCTCGTTGCGCTGCAGGTTGTGGTAGTGGTAGACCCCCTCCACCTGGCGCCGGCCCTGGCGCTCGCGGCGCACCAGGGCCTCGCGGTAGCGCAGCGCCAGAGCTTTCTGCGCCGGCTCCAGGGGCAACCCGTCCGGCAGTTTCTGGGCGACCTGGTAGGTCAGGGCGCCGGAGATCAGTTCGGCGATCAGCAGGCTGCTGTCCCGGTGCTGCTGCTCGCGCTCAGCGCGCAGGATAGCCACCGCGCGGCGCAGGGCCTCCTGCCAGTCGGGGTCGAGGTGGCCGAACAGTTCCAGCAGTTCCAGTTGCTTGGCGAACTCCGCCCGGTGGGCGTTGAACAGGCGCACGGTGCGAAAGTACTGGCCCAGGCCCGCCATCCACTCCTCGGTGAAGTCGTCGTTGTCGATGGGGTTGATCACCGCCAGGCTGGGGCGGCCGCTCCAGCGCAGGATCTCCATCTCCGCCTCGTAGTCGCTGCCGAAGGGGCAGGAGCCGTCCACCACGTAGATGATGCCGGCGCCCTCCACCACCGGGCGCAGCAGTTCGCACTCGTCGCGAAAATGCGCGTTGCCGCTGTGCTGCTCGACAAAATCCCGCACCGCCCGCGGCCGGCCGGCGGCATCGCCGCAGTGGGCCTGCAGCCAGTCCAGTACCTCCCTGGCGCGCTGAATGCCGGGGGTGTCCACCAGGGTGTAGAGCGTCTCGCCATCCACCTGCATGGGGAAGCTCCGCGCCCGGCGGGTCGAGCCGGCGCGGGGGTCGATGTAGACCGAGTCGTCCCGGGCCAGGGTGGCGACGATGCTGGACTTGCCCTTGTTGGGGCGCCCCACCACCGCGAAAGTCGGCAGGCTCATGGGCTCTGTATCCGTGTGAGTACGCGCACCTCCGCCGTGGCAAAGGGCAGTGCGCGGGAGAAACCGCGCCAGTCCTCCACCTTGCGCTGGGGCACCGCGCGCCTGGGCAGCGGCACCAGGCAGAAGGTGCAGCGCAGGTGGGAGGGCAGCAGGGACAGCAGGTCCGCCAGCTCCGCCACCGGCGGCTCCCAGGACTTGACCAGCACCAGCAGGTGATCGACATCCGGCAGCGCCCGCTCGCCGAGCAGCTGCCGGTCCTGCGCCAGGGCGCCCTGCCCTAGGCGCAGCAGCCGCTGGGCCGTCAGCGCGGAAAGCTCCTCGAACTGGCCGCTGTCGGCGCCACCCAGGGCGCCGGCCCAGTCGAGCAGCAGCAGGCCCTCGCCGGGGTTTATCGCACCGCTCCCGGCACCGCCGCCGTTGTTCTCCAGCGCCCGTTCCGCGGCCTCCCGGGCCTGGGTCGAGATCAGTGCCGAGTGCATCCGCGACAGCACCAGGTCCACTCCCGGCAGCCCCTCGAAAGTGCGGCGCAGCAGGCGCGGGGCGTACCAGCGCGCCGCCAGCCACAGCAGCAGTCGCGGCAGCAGGCCGTACACCAGCAGGCACATGAACAGGAAGGGCCACCAGCCACGCATGCCGTCGATGCCGGCCCGGTCCAGCACCAGGGCGTCGTGGTGGCGGCTGCCGGCCACCACCTCGGGCGGCACCGTGGCCCAGGACAGCCAGCCCCGCCAGGGCGCGGCCAGGTCATCGACCAGGGCGCTCACCACGCCGTCGCCGGGTGCGTAGGTGGAGCCCCATACAAACACAAAGTCCTTGAAGGCCGGTATCAGCACAAAGGCCAGCAGCGCCGCCAGGGTGAACAGGGCACCCCACTCCTGGCCATAGCGCAGGAACAGCAAGCGCAGCACACCGCCGGCTTCGCGCAGGTAGCGCTGATCCGGCAGGCTGCGCGCCACCAGCCAACGCGCCGGACTGGCTGGCAGGCCGGCTGGCACGAAGCCGCTGGCAGTGCGCAGCAACGCCAGCGTCGACACGGCGCTCATCGCCAGTTGCACCAGCACGAATACCAGCAACAGGAAAAACACGTTCACCAGACCCTGGCGGCTACCGAGCAGGAACCCGGCCATGGCGACAAAGCCGGCCACGAAGGCCAGCACCCGGGACAGGCTGGCAGCAACAAACTCGCGCTGGCGCCACGTCTGCCCGCCCTGTGCCACCGGCGCCACGGTGTCCAGCCAGTACAGCAGGCGTGCGCTGCTGTCGCCCGCAGGGCTGACGCGCCCGACGCGATGATCGCGCTGTTTCAGGACGGTCATTGCTGTGTCGCGGTCCCGCTCCAGCAGCTCGGCCCGGCGCTAGAGGACCGCGAGGTCAGGTCGCCTC
>JBKDZQ010000363.1:0-3068 GCA_047971325.1 Parahaliea sp. | reverse complement strand
CGGCACCCCCTCCCGCCAGGACGGCGGCGCCGACCTGAGCCAGGTGATGACGGTGGCCGACACCATCGCCCGCGATATGACCAGCCGCAAGGTGGTGATCACCAAGTCCACGGTGCCGGTCGGCACCACCGACGCCGTGCTGGCCCACATCAACAAGGCCCTGCACGACCAGGGTCGCGATATTCCGGTGGAAACCGCCTCCAACCCGGAATTCCTCAAAGAGGGCTCGGCGGTGGCGGACTGCCAGAGCCCCGATCGCATCATCATCGGCACGCGCTCGCCCAGGGCACTGGACGAGATGCGCCGCATGTACCAGGCCTTCAACCGCAACCACGAAAAAATCATGCCTATGGACCCGCCCAGCGCGGAAATGACCAAGCTGGCCGCCAACGCCATGCTGGCCACCAAGATCAGCTTCATGAATGAAATGGCCAATATCGCCGAGGCAGTGGGGGCCGACATCGAGAATGTGCGGCGCGGCATCGGCTCCGACCCGCGCATCGGCTACCAGTTCATCTATCCGGGCTGCGGCTACGGCGGTTCCTGCTTCCCCAAGGATGTGCGGGCGCTGAAATTCCTCGCCGGCCAGCACGGCCACCGGGCGGAGATCCTCACCGCGGTGCACGACACCAACCAGCGCCAGAAGAGCAAACTGGCCGAACGGGTGATCGCCCGGCTGGGCTTCGACCTCTCCGGCAAGACCATCGCCGTGTGGGGCCTGGCCTTCAAGCCCAATACCGACGACATGCGCGAGGCTCCCAGCCGCTATGTGCTGGAGGGCATCTGGTCCTGCGGCGGCAAGGTACGTGCCTACGACCCTCAGGCCGCCGGCAGTTGCCGCCGCATCTATGGCGAGCGCGACGATCTGGTGCTCACCGAGCATAAGGAAGAGGCGCTGGAGGGCGCCGAGGCGCTGGTGATCTGCACCGAGTGGAAGGCCTTCTGGTCGCCCGACTTCGAATTGGTCAAGCAGCGTCTCCAGCTACCCATCATCTTCGACGGGCGCAACCTCTACAACCCGGCCCATATGGAAGAACTGGGCATCGAATACTACGGCATCGGCCGGGGGCGCTCGCTGCACGCCGCGGCGTAAAAGCGGAGTCAGTGGCAAAATGCCTCACAAGGGAAGTTTACAGAACCCGGCAAGGCGGTAATACTCGGGCTGTTTTCACTCGGCACCAGGCACATGGACGAAAAAGCAACGCTGGGCTGGCGGGAATGGCTTGCCCTGCCGGAACTCGGCATCGACCGCATCAAGGCAAAAATCGACACCGGGGCGCGCACCAGCGCCCTGCACGCCTTCTACCTTGAACCCTTCACCCGCGACGGCGAGGGCTGGGTGCGCTTCGGCATCCACCCGCGCCAGGGCGACACCGACCGGGTGGTGCACTGCGAGGCCAGGGTGCTGGACCAGCGGCAGGTCACCGACTCCGGCGGCCATGGCGAAAACCGCTACGTCATCCGCAGCCCCATCAAAATCGGCGAACACCTGATCGACGCGGAAATCACCCTGACCGACCGCGAGACCATGCGCTTTCGCATGCTGCTCGGGCGCACCGCCATGCGTGGCGCCTTTGCCGTGGACCCCGGCCGCTCCTACCTGCAGGGCGGCCGGCCGCGCCGCAAGAAAAAGTAGCCATGGCGGGCAAAAAGACAGCTTCGAAACTGCTGATTGGCGGGCAAACCATCGAACCGGGTGGCCACTACACCATCGATATTCCGGTGGCGCCGATGTACACCCACGACAACCTGTCGATCAGCGTGCAGGTGGTCAGGGGCAAGCGCCCGGGACCGGTGCTGTTTGTGTCCGCGGCCATCCACGGAGACGAAATCAACGGGGTGGAGATCATTCGCCGCCTGCTCAAGGATCCCCTGCTCAAGCGTATCAAGGGCACCCTGATCGCCATCCCCATCGTCAATGTCTACGGTTTTATCAACCACACCCGCTACCTGCCAGACGGGCGCGACCTCAACCGCTCCTTTCCCGGTTCCACCCGCGGCTCCCTCACCGGGCGCATCGCCCACACCTTCCTGCAGGAGATCGTGTCCCACTGCACCCACGGCATCGACCTGCACACCGGCGCGCGCCACCGCAGCAACTTCCCGCAGATTCGCGCCAACCTGGAGGACGAGGCCACCCTGGCCATGACCGAGGCCTTCGGCGCCCCCATCGCCATCGACGCCAAGATCCGCGACGGCTCCCTGCGCCAGGCCGCTGGCGACATGGGGGTGCCGGTGCTGCTGTACGAGGCCTGCGAAGCCCTGCGCTTCGACGAGCTCTACATTCGCGCCGGTGTGCGAGGCGTGCTCAATGTCATTCGCCATCTGGGCATGCTGCGCCGCAGCCGCGCCAGAACCAAGCCCCTGGTCATCAGCCGCAGCACCTTCTGGCTGCGCGCGCCGGAGAGCGGCATTCTGCGGGTACTGGTGCCCCTGGGGGCGGCGGTGGAGGAAGGGCAGACCATCGGCCTCATTGCCGACCCCCTGGGCAGCAGTGAGGTGGACGTGGTGGCCAGCGCCGCCGGTATTGTCATTGGCCGCACCAACCTGCCGCTGGCTTACGAGGGGGACGCCCTCTTCCACATCGCTGAAATCAAGGGCACCCGCCACTGGGAGGCGGGCGCACTGGAGGAAGACTACGGCCTCGACCTCGAGACGATCGACCCGGAAGACCTGAGTTCGGTGCCGATTGCGGATTGACCTTGCATCGGCGATGGACGTCTCATGCAACCCCGCCCATCTTGCGAAAAATAGCCGACATCGCCTCCACATCCAAAACCCTATCAATTCCTATCATTTCGAGTGTCAGTACGGCGTTGAGCTGACGGAGGCCTACCGGATCGACTGTGGTGGCGAGCCATGGCCTGGGCAACAACAGGACTGGATAGGCTGGGAAGAGGAGGTCGGCGACTTCTGAGAGACTCGGTACGGTCGACTACCGGGCACAGTGGGGCTCCATTGCGCCCATTATTGAGTCCGCCATTTATGCACGGTTTTGCTCAGCTGTTAACACCAGCTGGAGCGCCCGACAAGAAAGCCACTAAAACGCCCGGCGCCGGGGAAAAGTC
>JBKDZQ010000362.1:0-2473 GCA_047971325.1 Parahaliea sp. | reverse complement strand
TTTCTTCAAACAGCGGATCATTACTGACTTTGAAATACCTGTGAAGGTGTGGCTTCAGACACGCTTCACGCCACACTGTGGAGACAAACTGGTGAATCGTAACTACACTTTCGCCAGGCTTCTCGTTGACCAGTGAGTCTCCCCTTCTGGCTTTTCTGTCGTGGTTTTGCTGATAATGCGGGAACGAAGTTCTGACTGTGCTGATGCCTCTTTGCCACCGTGGTTGCCACCACGCGGCTTGTCTTTTTCAATGCCGGAATAGCCGGCTTCCGCGTAACGGTTTCGCCAGCGGCCTACTTTGTTGATATTGATGCCTGTCTGCCTGGCGATGAGGTAATTGGGAATCCCCTTCGCCGCCAGCAGTACGATCTCTGATCGCTCGCGCAAGCGCACAGGCGTTTTGCCGCTTCGCAGATTTTTCTCAAGCAGTGCCTTCTCTTCGGCAGTAAGATGTACCAGTGTAGGAGCGGGCATCGATTTCTGCTCTGAGTGGCTAACGCCATACCCTATTTCACAAAACAATTCATTACGACACACTAGGCCGCCAACTGCCGAAAGGACTCCCCTTCGTCGTCCGCCAGCGCCGCCGCCAGCCACTGCCTGACGTCATCGGCCGTATGGACCGGCCCGCCTTCCAGCCGCTCCAGCATGGCCGACACCTGCGCCGAGGTGCGCAGCCGGGTATCGCCGTAGCCCTTGACCAGACGGCCGAGTTCGGCGACTTCCCGCGCCAGCGCCGCATCCTTGCCGGCAGCGGCGAGCACCGCCGCCAGCCAGCGACGGATCAGCGCATGCTCGTGCCGGTAGCCCAGGCTCTTGCGCCGCCAGCGACGGCCGCCGGCCAGCAGGCGCAGCATCAGGTAGACGGAAACCGTGGTGGTGCGCAGGCGCTTGCCGCCGGTAAACAGGCCCAACACCCGCCGGCAGGTGGGGGAAGCCAGCAACCGTCGCCCCAGTTCCGCCGGTAGCATGGCGCTGATTTCCTCGATGCGCGGGCGGAAGAATTCGGTCACGTGCAGGAGTTGCCCCGGCTCCGCGCGCACTTCCTCGCGCACCTTGTCCATGCGGGTGGCGCGAGTCTTGAACTGGGCGACCCGGGGGATGTCCTCGTAGCACATCCACAGCGCCAGATAGCGCGCAGTCTCCCGGGTCAGCTCGTGGTCATTCCCGCCGGCATCTTTTTCCAGCACCGGCGCCAGGGTATCGAGATACTGGCTGGCGTAGTCGTAGTCCTGGTAATCCACCAGCTTTTCCAGCGCACGGTAGAGCACCTCGTGGCAGGAGCCCGGGAACCCGCGCAGCCGCGCCAGCAACTCCCGCCCCCGGGACGTGTGCGCCTCGGGCAGGTGAAAGGCGCGATGGTCGGTCCGCGCCGACCCAGCGGCGGGGGTGAAGGTTTCGACACCGCCCCGACGCGCGCGCTGGTAACTGGCCTCGAAGGCCCGCAGGTTGACCGCCACCGCCTTGCCGGTGGCTTCGATCACCGCCTCGAAACTGGTCTTGCCAAAGGGCAGCACCTCGGCGCCGGCAATCGCCCCGAACAGGATGGCGGAAATCACCGTGCCGTACTCGCTCGCCAGAGCCTGCATGTCGTAGTGGACGTAGTGTTTGGCGTAGCGCCCCGCCACCGCCTGCAGGGTCTGGGCGTCAATGATGCCATCGCCCAGGTGCTGTTTTTCGGTGATGCCGTAGACCCGGTGGTCGGAGGCGATCAGCGTGGTGCGCGAGGGCGTCACAAAGCCGCGCTGTACCATGCGCCCGGCCTCGGCGATTTCCGAGGCCACGGCAATGTCGATATCGCCCTGGGCCGGGAACAGGGACATCACCGGCAGGCTGTCGCCGCTCATGGCGCTGCGCGGGAACATCTCCAGGTAGTAGATGGTCGCCCCGGTGCGCTGGGCCACACCCGCCAGCGAGGTGCTCTGGCACAGCCAGTTCTCCCGGTTGGCGACATCGATCAGCCAGTTGGACAGCACCCCGCCACCCTCACCACCGAGGGCGGCGATCACCAGATTGATGGTTCTGGTTTCCGTGCGCTGCGTACTCATAGTGCCTGGGCCGCCTGCCGGCGCTGGTCGCGGGACTGGAACCAGCCGATCACCGAGCGCCGCAGGGCGCCCATCAGCCGGTCCAGCCGACCGGGGTTGTAGATCAGGTCGACCCGCGAAAAGGAGGGACAAAGCACCGCCGCATGGGCGTTGGCGCCGCAGACGCCGCAACCGACACAGCTGTTGTCGACGTAGGACACCGGGTCCTTGCGCAGGGGGTCGGGATTGGGCTTGATGGTCAGCGAGGGACAGCCGGAGAGGCGGATGCAGGCGTGATCGCCGGTGCAGGTTTCGCTGTCCACCATAAAGCGGGCGCGCAGGGTGCGCTTGCCGTCACTGATCGACTGTTTCATCAGCGGCTTGATGCGGCGCTGCCGGTTCAGCATGCACTCACCCTCGGCAATGATCACCTTCAATCCCGGGGC
>JBKDZQ010000361.1:0-2841 GCA_047971325.1 Parahaliea sp. | reverse complement strand
GGAGCGGGTGAACGCCATGCGCAAGGCTGCCGGCCTGACCTTCAACGAGGCTGGCATCGCGATGCTGTCCGGTGCGCTGCGCCGCTATCTGGATGAGCTGGACCAGCTGCCGGAGCAGAGCCTGGTGGCCAACGTGCCGGTGGCGCTCGCCTCCTCCGGCGATGGCGGCAACGCCGTGCTGACGATGTGGGTGCCGATGGGAACCGAACTGGAGGACCCGGTCGAGCGGACGGCCTTCGTTCACGAGGAATCCACCAGGGCCAAGCAGGTTCTGCAGCAGCTGGTCGATAGCGCATCGGTGGGCCAGGGTATTCGCCTGCCATCATTCATGGTGCGGGGCATGGCGCTGTCGCTGAGTTCCGCCCAAATGGCGAAACTGAACCCGCCGCCCGGCAATGTGGCGCTGTCGAACGTACCTTCGTCGGCCACCCCCATCCATGTTGCTGGAGCACTGGTGGAATCCGTTCACGGACTCTCCATGTTGTTGCAGGGGCAGGGCATGAGCACCACCTTTACCAGCTATGCCGGTCAGGTGGTGCTGGGCGCCATATGCTGTGCCGAAGCGGTACCCGATCCCTGGCGCATTCTCGACTACATGATGGACGAGGTGGAGGTGATCCAGGGGGCGCTGGATCGGCGGGTGGGAAACAAGGCCGCCGGCGCTGGCCCCAAATCTCGTGCGACCAGGAAAAAGCGTGTCGCCAGCAGCAAAACCACAACCACAGCCACAAGGAGCAGGAAAAATGCCTAGGAAATTAGTCGCGGACGCGCTGCGATTGCAACTGGATCTGCTGCGCAGCCAAGGGGATTTTGTGACCGGCATGTCCAGCCGGCGCTGGCTCCGGTCGCGGGCGCCGATGGCGCTGGTCGACCGGCCGGTCATCACCCTGCCCGGCTTTGGTGCACCGGAATCCAGCCACCGCTACCTGCGGCGCTTTTTGGCCCATTGCGGCTATCCGGTGACCACCTGCCAGCCGGGTTTTCCCCGTCAGCAGACCATTCCCGAGTTTGTTGCCAGACTGGACCAGACGCTGGGGCGCGAGATCAAGCAACTGGCCGACCGCCACGGCTGCGCCGTCACCCTGATTGGACAAAGTGCCGGCGGCCTGTTCGCCCGCGAATATGCCGCGCTGCGTCCGGAGGGCATCGACCGCGTCATTACCCTGGCCGCCCCGACCAACGACCCCCGTCAGATGAAGCTGCAGAACAGGGCCATGGAAAAGATCATCTGTCGCATGTCAGGTGCCAGTGGCTTCAACGAGACAGCCGGACCGCAGGGTCTGTACCACTGGCCGGCAGATACGCCGGCCATTCCCTATGTGGCCATTTGCTCACCGGTGGATGGGGCGGTGCCGGAACCCACCGCGCTGATCCCTGCGGAGATCGTGCGCAACAGTACCCGGCTGGCGCCGCGGGAAAATATCCGTATCCGCAGTTCCCATTTTGGCATGCAGTATCACTCGCTGGTGATGCTGGCCGTGGCCGACCGCCTGCGTCAGTCACGCGACAACTGGCAACCCTTCGATGCCCGTCGGTACCTGCCGCGTCTGCCGGAACCCCTGTTCAGGATGCTGCTGCCGGACAGCGCCGGCGGTGACAGGCCGCAGGGCGATGGTCTGGCGCTGGCTGTGTAGGATTTGCCGGGGCGAGTCCGTATAATCATCGCCCCTTTTCTCAACCATGTCCCTGATTGACCATGACAGTTCGCACCCGCGTTGCGCCCTCGCCCACCGGTGACCCCCACGTCGGCACCGCCTATGTCGCCCTGTTCAACCTCTGTTTTGCCCGCGCCCACGGCGGGCAGTTCCTGCTGCGCATCGAGGATACCGACCAGGTGCGCAGTACGCCCGAATCCGAGCGGGTCATTCTCGACTCCCTGCGCTGGCTCGGCCTGGAGTGGGACGAGGGCCCGGATATCGGCGGCCCCCACGGCCCCTACCGGCAGAGCGAGCGCAGGGATATCTACGCCGAATATGCCCACCAACTGGTGGCACAGGGCCAGGCTTTTGTGTGTTATCGCACCGGCGAGGAACTGGATGCCCTGCGCGAGGCGCGCCGGGAGGCCGGCAATGCAACGGCACTCAAGCCTTCCGACCTGCAATTGCCGGAGGATGAAGTCGCCAGGCGTGAGGCTGCCGGCGCGCCCTCGGTGATCCGCATGATGGTGCCGCAGGAGGGCGGTCGCTGCGAGATCGACGACATGCTGCGCGGCACCATCGAGCTGGACTGGAGCATGGTGGACGCCCAGGTGTTGCTGAAATCCGATGGCCTGCCCACCTACCACCTCGCCAACGTGGTGGACGACCACCTGATGGGCATTACCCATGTGCTGCGGGGCGAGGAGTGGATCAACTCGGCGCCCAAGCACAAGCTGCTCTACCAGTATTTCGGCTGGGAGATGCCGAAGCTGTGCCACCTGCCGCTGCTGCGCAACCCGGACAAGTCCAAGCTCAGCAAGCGCAGGAACCCTACCAGCATTCTTTACTACCAGCGGATGGGTTTTCTGCCGGAAGCCCTGCTCAACTACCTGGGGCGCATGGGCTGGTCGATGCCCGATGAGCGCGAGAAATTCTCGCTGGCGGAAATGCGGGAACACTTTGACATCCAGCGGGTGTCCCTGGGTGGCCCCATTTTCGACATGGAGAAACTGCGCTGGCTGAACGGCTTGTGGATTCGTGAGGACCTGGACACCGAACAGCTGGCCCGGCGTCTCACCGACTGGGCCTTCAACGGTGATAACCTGCGCAAGGTGCTGCCCCACGCCCAGCAGCGCATGGAAACCCTGAGTGATTTCGCTCCGCTGGCCGCCTTCCTGGTGTCCGGCACCTTGCCGATCAGCGT
>JBKDZQ010000360.1:0-7939 GCA_047971325.1 Parahaliea sp. | reverse complement strand
ACCGGGTGCTGCAAAAAGGCCGTGGTGGGCAGCGAGGGGGACAGAAACCACACCTGGTAGGCGAGGATCACCAGGTCAAAATCCTCGTCGCCGGTGAGGCTCAGGGGCTTTAGCGGCGGTGGGTCGAGGTAGACCGATTCCGGGAAGGTGTCCAGAAACTGCAGAAACGGCCAGGGAAAGGGGAAGGGGCGTTCCGGTTCCAGCTGTTCGAACCTGACGTCAATATCGGGGGCGTCCACAAGGGCGCGAGTGAATGTATCTACCACGCTGTTTAGCTGCCCGCTCTGGGAATAGTGGATAACCAGTACGTTCTTCATTAATTGGCGAGTTTCAGCTGCCTGAGCGGACGGACACCGTCAGGGATTGTTTCACCCTGTGGGGAAAAATGCGACTATAGCACAGTCATATGCCCAGCAGAATCAAGCCCCTACGCGACCCTCTCCCTACCCCACTTGCTATGCCAACCCTCTCCGTGCCAGCCGACCACCCCTCGCGGGAAGGTCATTTTGCCGGGCGCCCGCTGGTGCCGGCGGTGGTGTTGATCGAGGCATTGGCAGGGGATTACGTTCGCCACAGTGGCCAGGTTGCCCGCGTGCTCAGGCATTTTCGGATGACCGGGCCACTGGCCTTTGGCAGTCCGATGCAGGTGGCATGGGCGCCCCGGGACGGAGGCTGCTGGCAGGTGGAGGGGCGGGTGGACAAGGGCACGGGAGAGAATGTGGAAGAAGGCGTGGCTGGAGAGACGGCCTGCAAGGCATCCTTCGGGCCCGGCGACGGGCAGCTCGCGGCGGAGCCGGATGGGGTGTGGCCGGATGGAGCAGCCAGTATCCCGCTGCAGCCGGCGGGCCCACTGTACCGGGCATTGCCCTATGCCGGCGCCATGCGGCTGCTTGAAGCACTGGGTGTTGGCCCCGGGGGACAGTACGTGGTCGGTACCGGCTTGCTTCAGCCGGACCATCCGCTGGCGGGTGGCGAGGGTTTCCCGGGCTGGGCCGCACTGGAATATGCCGCCCAGCTGCTCGCCTGCCTGGGTGTGCAGCAGGTGTCCGGGGATGGTGCCTTCGGAAATGCCGCGCCCGGAAACAGCGCCTACGGGTACCGGCTGGCCAGGGTCCGCCACTTGCTGTGTCACCGGCCACCGTTTCGCCCGAAGGGGCAGGTATTGCAGGTGCGCGTCGATATCCAGGCCCGGCAACCGCAGGCCGTGAGCGCCCGTTTTATCGCCTGTTGCGAGAAAGAGCCCCTGGCCTC
Source organism: Parahaliea sp. (assembly GCA_047971325.1). GTDB lineage: Bacteria > Pseudomonadota > Gammaproteobacteria > Pseudomonadales > Halieaceae > Parahaliea. Next base: position 6,688 of record JBKDZQ010000360.1, on the reverse strand, counting down.
CGGCGATTTTACGGTAGTGCGCCTGTGAGCAGGGCAGGCGGCGCATGAATCCGCTGGTGGTGTTTGGCCTGGTCAGCCTGTTGCTCGCCTGGTTGTGCCGATATCAGCTGGCCAATCCGCGCTGCCACGGTTTCTACCGCTTTTTTGCCTTTGAGGGGGTGCTCTGGAACCTGCTCCATGCGCTGCCAGTCTGGACCAGCGAGCCGCAGTCGGCGCGCCAGATTGCCTCCTTCACGCTGATGCTGGCGGCACTGGCCATCCTGATCGATGCCCTGCGGCGACTCGGGGCCGCCGGACGGCAGTTCCGACGGGAAACCCGGGAGAACTTCGCCTTCGAAAATACCGTCAGCCTGGCAACCGCCGGCATCTACCGTTACATCAGGCATCCCATGTACAGCTCCCTGTTGCTGTTTGCCTGGGGGCTGTGGCTGAAGCGGCCGACAGTGGGCGCCCTGCTGGTCACTCTGGTGATCAGTCTGGCGCTGTGGCTGACCGCACGGGTCGAGGAGGGTGAAAACCGGGCATTTTTCGGTTTGCCCTATGATGACTATCGCAAGCACAGTAAAATGCTGATTCCCTTCATTTTTTAACTGCAAGTGGCGTGACCCGGGTATTGTCGTGAGCGGGTGACGGCGCTGGGCCCCGGGTGCCGCGGCCGGATACGTGATTACTGTCAAGCAACTCTCCCATCGATATGCCGACAGCGCATCGCCTTCGCTCCGGGATATCACGCTGGCCATTCCCGGCGGGCAGCTGTTTGGCCTGCTGGGTCCCAATGGCGCCGGCAAGACCACCCTCCTGTCGATCGTGGCGGGATTGCTGCCCTGTCCGCCCGGGACGGTGTCCATCGATGGCCAGGATCTGACCTCAGCCACCCGCTCCCAGCGTGCACGACTCTCTCTGGTGCCCCAGGAATACGCGTTTTACGAGGCCCTGAGCGTAGCGGAAAACCTGGCTTTCTTCGCCGCGGTGCAGGGTGTCGCGGCCGGGGACGTCGCCGGGCGGATGGACGAGGCCATTGGCGTCTGTGGTTTGCAGGAGCAGCGAGAAAAGCGGGCCGGGAAGCTGTCCGGTGGACTCAAGCGCCGCCTGAACCTGGCGATTGGACTGTTGAACCAGCCCGATCTGCTACTGCTGGATGAACCGACGGTGGGAATCGACCCCCACTCCCGTCACTTTATTCTGCAGACCGTCAAACAGCTCAATAGCCGGGGTGCGACGGTGGTCTATACCTCACACTACATGGAGGAGGTGGAACAGATCTGCCAGAGCGTCGCCATCATCGATCACGGCCAGGTTCTGCTCGCCGGCGATCTGGAACGTTTGTTGCGGGAGGCCGGGGGGCGCGGGCTGGAATCACTGTTTCTGGACATCACCCAGCACCGACTCAGGGATTGACATGCCGGTACTGATCAGCCTGATGAAAAAGGAACTGCTGCTGATGCGGCGCGACCTGCATGGCCTGGCGCTGCTGTTTGTCATGCCGGCGGTCTTTATTCTGGTGATGACCTTCGCCCTGAACAACCAGTACGGCATCAGCCAGGATGCGCCGGTTGACTACCACCTGCTCGACAGGGATGGCGGCGCCCTGGCCCGGACCCTGATCGACGGCATGACCTCGCTGGGGCATTTTCGGCGCCTGGAAAGCGGGGGGGAAGACAGTGCCGTTGCGGCCACCGCGCGCGATGATGTCCAGTTCAGCCTGATCATCGAGCCGGACTTCGAAGCTGGCCTGAAGGAACACAGGGCGGTGGCGACCCTGCTGTTTGCACCGGGCATTGCGCCGGCCTTCAGTGAACTGGTGAGTGCGGAGGTTGGTGCCGTGCTGAACCGCCTGTATGTGGAATACCACTATGGCGATTTGCTGGAGGACGCCGATCGGGAAATACTGACCCGGCGGGACAGCGCTCTGCTCCAGAGCCGTTCCCTGTACCGGCAGCGAGAAGCGCGTCCCAGTTCGGTGCAGCAGAACGTGCCGGCCTGGCTGCTGTTTGCCATGTTCTTTCTCGCGGTGCCACTGTCCACCACTCTCATCACCGAGCGCCGGCAGGGCACCCTGCGGCGCCTGACCAGCATGGGGCTGACACCGGCGCAGCTGCTTGCCGGCAAGCTGGTGCCTTACCTGCTGGTCAACCTGCTGCAGGTCCTGCTGCTGTTTCTGATCGGTATCTACCTGGTGCCGGCCCTGGGCGGCGAGCGGCTGGGCCTGGGGGCGCATCCGGAAGCCCTGCCGGTGATTGGCCTGGCGGCGAGCCTGGCGGCCGTGAGTTTCGGCCTGCTGATCGCCCAGGTGGCCGCGACCGTGGAACAGGCAACGGTGCTCTCCGCGGTCTGCAATATCATTATGGCGGCGGTGGGCGGGGTCATGGTGCCGCGCTTCATCATGCCACCGGCCATGCAGACGGTGAGCGATTTTTCGCCAATGGCCTGGGGTCTGCAGGGCTTCCTGGACGTCCTGCTGCGGGATTGTGGTATCGTCGACATCCTTCCGGAAGCCCTGGCGCTGTCCGGGTTTGCGGCGGTGCTGCTGGTGCTGGCGGTGGTGCTGGCGCGATATCAATCGAGGTAGTGATAGTCATGAGCCAGGCAACGCTCAAGGATGAACTCAAGCAGCTCATCGTCGACGAGTGCGATGTGGATGTCAGCGCCAGCGATATCAAGGACGATGAACTGCTGCTGGGGGAACACAGTCGCCTGCAGCTCGACTCACTGGATGCGCTCAGCATTTCACTGGAGGTCAAGCGCCGCTTTGGCAAGCATATCGACAGCGGCAATGAAACACGGCTGGCCCTGAAGTCGGTGGAGACCCTGGCCCGTTTCATCACCGGCGAGAAGCCCTGATCCGGCATGGCGCAGTTGCTGGCGGCGGGCATGGTCGGGCATCCTGGAGCGACTCTCGAGGACAGTGTGGCCCGCCTGTTCGAGCCGGAGAGCGCGGCGCCCCTGTGTGAGCTGGCCGGGTTCAGTGAGCCCATCGCCATTCGCTACCGGGCGGTCGAAGGTGGCCCACAGGAGGCCCGGGCGCGCCTGCACTGGTTGCTCGACCAGGCGATGGGACAGCTTTTTGAACAGCATCCGCTGGCGGCCTCCGAACGCAGATCCGTGCCGGTATTCATTGGTTCATCCTGCTACGGTATCGCTATCGCCGAAAGCCGCTATCGCACCCAGTATGCAAGCTCTCCGGCGACCGCCGTGCCGCTGCCGCTACAGGGTTTTCACCAGATCCACCACCACCTGCGTGACAGCTACGGCCTGCTCGGCCCCGATTTCGCCATCCATACGGCTTGTACCTCGACCGCCAATGCCCTGCTTAACGCCAGGGCGGCAATTCACGCCGGCATGGGCGATTATGCGCTGGTGATCGGGCTGGAGTCCTTCAACGCCACCACCCTGTCCGGTTTTCAGGCCATGCAACTGGTCAGTCCCGACGCCATGCGGCCCTTCGATCGCGGCCGCAATGGCCTGATTCTGGGCGAGGGCTGTGGTGCCCTGCTGCTGGGACGGGGGCAGGGACCCCTGTCCCTGGTGGGTGGGGCCACCTGTTGCGACAGCTACAGCATTTCCACCGCCAATCCCGACGGTTCCAGTATCGCCCGGGTGATGGCGGCGGCGCTGGACAGTGCCCGGATCGCGCGGGAGGAAGTGGTAGCCATCAAGGCTCACGGCACCGCCACGCCGCTGAACGACAACAGCGAGGCGGCGGGCATGCGCGGTCTTTTCGGTACGCCCCCGCCCTTCTTTTCACTCAAGGCGCACACGGGTCATACCCTGGGCAGCTGCGGGGTCATGGAGACCGCCCTGACCGCGGCCTGCCTGGCGCGGGGTTCCCTGCCGGCGAGCGGCGGCCTGCGGGAACCCGACCCGGGACTGGCGGTTACCCCCCTGCGCCGCAACCTGCCCGCGCCGGCTGGCTATTACCTGCTGAATTTCTTCGGTTTTGGCGGCAACAATGCCAGCCTGGTGCTGCGCTACCAGGGCGCCGGCGGCTGACCCGCGCGTGCTGGCTAATCCTGCCGTGATGACGATTCGCGCTGCCTACAGCCTTTCCCTGCCCTGCGAGGAAGGGCAGGGGAGAGCAGACCTGAAGCCCGATGTCAGTGCCTGCTGCCGCGAGCGCTTCCGCAGGATCGACCGCTTCACCCAGCTGGCACTGGTGGGTTCCGCGCGGCTGGTCAGCGATTTGGTGGCGTGTGTGAAGGAGGACACAGAGCGGGCTTTAGCCGCTGCCTCGCCGCTCGATCCGGGAACCGGCCTGTACCTGTCTTCACGTTTCGCCTCGCTGAGCAATACCATCGAGGTCCACGAACGCATGGTGCGTTCCGGCGACTTGCCCAGGCCGGCGAATTTCATCAACACCCTGAGCAACGCCGCCGGCTACTATGTCGCGCGCAATCTGGGCCTTGGTGGCGTCAACCAGTTCGTCTCCCGGGATGACGCTTCCCTGCTGGCGGCACTGCAGCTGGTGCAGCTCGATGTCGCCAGTGGTCAGGTGTCCGCCGCCCTGGTCGGGCAGGTGGAGGAAATGCCGGTGCCGCTGGATGCCCACCGCCTGCGCCTGGGAGTGAGCGCAGATACCGCGCTCGCCGAGGGCAGCCACTGGCTGTGGCTGGAACCCCAGCGCTCGGTTGCCGGCGCGGCGCTCGGACAGCTGCGGAGTGTGGTGACGGTGGCTGATGAGGAGTCCTTGCAGCGCTGGCTCGCGGCACAGGACCGGGATGCCTGGATATTCATGCCTAACGGCATGGAAAATGCGCCGGTCGCTGTGAGCGAATTTCGCCCCCTGCCGGTAGTGTTACCCTATTCCCCGGCCCAGAGTGCCGCCGCCCTGGTTCACTACCTTGAGGGTAACTACGCCGCGACCTTGCTGGTAGTCATTCCCGATGGCACGGGACGCTACCACCTGCTGGCCTGTACTGCCTCGTAGAGCAAAGGCCCGACACTTCTTGTCGCGATGCTTTATCTGGCCCCGCTTGTTGCTGGCTGACGCAGGCGGTCGCGGTCGATGATTCTCCCGTCCTTGATGACTATGGCGATGTGTTTCAGGTTGTCGATATCCACAGAGGGGTCGCTGTCCAGCAACACGGCATCGGCCAGTTTGCCGGTCTCGATGGAGCCCATATCGCGCTCTCTGCCCAGAAAGATGGCGCCATTGAGCGTTGCCATGCGGATAATATCCAGGGGCGGGATGCCGGCCGCCTGTAGCAGTTCGGCCTCGCGGTGCACCGCCGGGCCCAGTGTCTGGTCTGTGCCCAGAACCACAATGCCACCTGCTTCGTGGATGCTGCGCAGATTTTCCTGGGCCACGGGGGTCATGAGCTTCATCCACCAGGTCCACATGTCCTTTTGGTAGGCATTGCGGGTCACGCTCCCGAGATGCTCTGTCTCCTCCGGGCTCAGTGCCTGTTGATATAGCGCCTGTTGCAGAAATTCGGGATGTTCGGCGAGCCGGCTATAGTTCTCGCCAATGGTCAGTGTGCTGGTCATGGGAATTTTCTTCGCCGCCATCAGCCGTGCAAAAGCGTCGGTGATGGGCCCCTGAATAACCGGGTGCGACAGATTGTCGATGCCGGCGTAGATGGCCTGGCGCGCCCGTCGTTCGCTGGAGACGTGGGCCGTGGTGCGGATGCCCCCATCGTTGCAATACTCGATCAGGGTCTGCATGATATCCAGATCGAGTAGCGGAATCAGCGGACGAGCGCCCCAGCCCCGCTCGTCAAAGGTGAACTTGACCAGATCGGGCTGTTTGTCCAGGTGCTCCGCCATGGCTTTGCGGTCCTGTGGCCAGCTTTCTACCAGTGTTGCCCCAACATCACTGCCATGGCCGCCCGGGGCGGTAACCACACCGCCGGCGGCGAAAATACGCGGAGAATCGATACGCCCGGCACGCTCGTCGGCACGCAGGCTGAAGATGAAATCCGGGTTGTTGCCCGCGTCGTAGATTGCCGTGACCCCGCTGAACAGATAGCTGTGCAGGGCGCGCTGGCCCTTTTCCCTGTCGTTGCCGGCACTGCGCAGGCGCCTGGGAGTGACTTCCACTCCCCCCTGCAGATGGACATGCATGTCCATCAGCCCGGGAATCAGGAATTTTCCCCGGCCGTCGACGCGGCGTCCGCTGTGGTATCCGGAGGGCGCATCGGGGCCTATCCCGATAAAGCGCCCATCGTCTATCACCACGGTCATCGCCGGGCGCGGCGGGGTGCCGGTGCCATCAATCAGCGTGACGCCTTCAATGATGATGCGCTCCGCCCAGGCCAGATGGCCCGAGATCAACAGCACGAAGCAGGCGGCGAGCCATCCTGCACGGCGTGTTGCAGTCAAGGTATTGCTGGGTTTCATAGGGGCAACCCCTGCTGTTTGAACACAATTCCGTCGCGCATGATAAAGCTGAGATTGAGCACCGCGCTGATATCCTCAAGTGGACTGGCGGGCATTGCCACGATATCGGCCGCCATGCCCGGTGCCAGCCTGCCGACATTCTCGATGCCACCCGCCTTTGCCGCACCGGCCGTGCCGGCGACCAGCGCTTCCATCGGGCTCATGCCGATATTCACGTACTCGACAAACTCGTTGGCGTTTTCGCCGTTGGGTGACACTCCGCTGTCGGTGCCCAGGGCAATCTTTACGCCCTTCTGGTAGGCCAGTGCAGTCATGGTGCGTGGCTGTTTGCCCAGTTTCAGCAGCTTTTCCA
>JBKDZQ010000359.1:0-7914 GCA_047971325.1 Parahaliea sp. | reverse complement strand
GCAACCGCCGCAGACGCCAAGGGGCTGATGCGGGCCGCGCTGCGCGAGCCCAGCCCGGTGTTGTTTCACCGTGTCAATGGGCTCGGGTTACAGCGCGGTTCGGTGCCGCAGGCAGAGGATTTTCTGGTACCCATCGGCAGCGCCGTGGTCCGGCGTGAAGGCACCCACGCAACACTGCTGACCTACGGCTCCATGGTTGAGCCCACACTCAGCGCTGCCGATGCGCTGGAGATTGAAGGGCTGCAACTGGAGGTCATCGACCTGCGCACTCTGGTGCCAATTGACTGGCTGCGGGTACTGGAATCCGTGCACAAAACCAAGCGTGCGATGGTAGTACACGAGGCAATGAGAACAGCGGGACCGGGTGCGGAAATTGCCGCGCATATCCAGGAGGAAGCCTTCTATGACCTGGAGATGCCGGTGTTCCGGGTGGCGGGAAAGGGCCTGCCACTGCTACAGCACGGCGCCCTCGAGGTGCTGTGCATCCCTTCGGTTGAGGAGATCGTCGCGGCCGCACGCTATCTGTGCTGTCGCTGAGCATCGATACAGGAATCGCCACAGGTGGCAGCGTCAATCCTGTGTCACTGCTTTACCGCAGGTGCCTGCAGCGAATGGCTACCGCCGCAGTGGCCGGAGCCATGAAGTATCTCGCCGCCAACAGCATTACCAGCACGGCGCCCAGGCACAGTCCGGCAAGCATCCAGAATGCGAGGGTATAGCTTCCGGAGTGGTCGTACAGCAGCCCGGCCAGTGGTGCAAGACTGAAATTGACAGGAATCACCAGCAGGGAAATCTGCCCTCTGATAGTGCCAAAGTGCTCACGGCCAAATATCCGTTCAACCAGCGAGGACAGCGCGGGGGTGGCACCGCCACCACACAGGCCCAGAATGCCGACAGCCACCATCAGGCCGGTAAAACTGTTTTGATAGACCAGTAGTGGCCACACCAGCGCCTGCACCAACAGGTTGATGGCCACGGCCACGGACGGTGTCAGGCCGTCGGCGAGCCAGCCGAAGGCAAGCGCCCCCAGTAGTGCGGTGGCGCCGTTCACGGACAGCAGCAGGGCGGCCTTTCCCGGCTCCAACCCCAGATCCACCGCATGCTCCGCAATATGGGTCACCAGTATGATGCTGCCGGCGAACATGATTGCGGCAATCATTGACAATAGCCATAGCCGTCGATCCGCCAGGGATGCAAACCAGCGAATATCCGACCCGACGCTTCGGGGCAGGGATACTCCCGGCCCGGCCGGAGAGTTTTTCACCAGCGCAAACAGCGGTAGTGGCAGCAGGTAGATCACGGCGAAGGTCGCAAACAGCTCGCGCCAGCCCGAAGCGGCGGCGACGGCACTGAACACCGGCGGGCCGATGGCGATCAGAATCGGCATGCTGACGCAGCCAAGTGCCTTGCCGGTGTTATCGGGAAACCAGTTTGCCGCCAGTTTGTTGGCCGGTAGCACCCCGATGGCGGTGATGCCGACACCGACAATCAGCCCGAAACAAAGCAGAAACTGGTTCAGTGTCTCAGCCTGACTGGCGAGGAAGAAGCCGAGCGATGCGGTCAGCGAGCCCAATATCAAGATGCCGCGGATCGACCAGCGATCCAGCAGGAAGCCAAGTACTGGCGAGCTGAGCCCCGACACCAGCGACACCAGCGCTATACCCATGGATACACTGGAACGACTGCCGTCGAAGGTTGCGGAGATTTCCGCCAGCAGCAGACCGTAGCTGCCATAGGTGAGTCCGATCGCCAGATTCTGCGCCAAAGTAGCCACCATCAGAATTATCCAGCGTCGCTGCATCACCTTCTCCCCGGCAGTTGACGGTTGCCGCTCATTACAGCATAACGTGTCTGATTTCGATGTGCTCTTTCAATTGAAGATTAAGCAACATCTTTTTCTGGTAACGTTCAGCAAACCACTCCGGCAAGTGCCGGCTGATCAGACGTTGCCATTGATTGTCGATCACTGTGCAACGCAACAAGCGTGTGCATTGGCATGTCATCCCTGCGAGTTCGTCCTGGCTAAATGGGGTGGAAAGGTTCTTTGGCTTGATTGCCGAGAAACAAATCAGGCGTGGGGTTTTTACTTCTTTGAAGCATTAGAGGCAGTAATCCAGGACGTTATCGACGCCCACAACGCCGATTGCAAGCCGTTCATTTGGACGACATCCGTGAGCGAAATCCTTCAGAAGGTGGGGCGTGCCCGGCAGGCCATATAATTTCACTAATCAATTCCCGACATTACGCTGGCCTATAGGCAAGGATGGTCGACTGCTGAAGGTGGCGGATAAGCTCAAGGCCAGTTGGATGAGCTGGTGTCGTCCGGTCTTTGATACGGCGATGCTGATCGCCGCCAGGCCACTCCGGGGAAAATATCACTGCAGGGCGATCTACAGCACCAGCATCAGTGCCAGTGGCATCATGATCAACGCTGCCAGGTTGGCAATGAGCACAATGGCCGCCACCCGCTCCGGTGACTGGTTGTAGCGCTCGGCAAACAGGAAGTTCATCACCGCCGGGGGCAGGGCGCCGAAGACCAGCAGCATGGCGCTGTCGCGCTCGTTGAGTTCCAGCATTGTGGCCATACCCCAGGCCAGAGCCATGCCCAGCACAGGGCGGCACAGGGCGCCCACCAGCGGGGCGCCCAGATCGTTGAAGCGCACATGCTTCATGCGCACCCCCAGGGCGAACAGCAGCAGGGGTACCGCCACGTTGCCCATCAACTGCAGGGCGGTGACCAGGGGTTCCCATAGGGTAATGCCCAGGGCGGCAATGGTGATGCCGCTTACTGCGGCAATCAGTGTGGGGTTGCGCCACAGGGCCAGCAGGTGCGCATTGCGGTCCAGCATGTGCAGGCCGATGGAGAAGTGCATCACGTTGGACACGGTGTAGAGCACAATGGCCGCCGGCAGTGCGTCTTCTCCCCAGGTCAGCACGGCCAGGGGAATGCCGATATTGGCGGAGTTGTTGAACATCATTGGCGGTACGAAGGTGCGCCAGTCGATGCGCAGCCAGCGCGCCAGCAGCCAGGCCAGCAGGCCGCAGACCAGCAGCAGCAGGGCCGCCCCGCAGGCCAGGCCGATGTAACGCTGGGGCTCGAAGTGCTTGGCTGCCATCGCGCCGAGGATCAGCGAGGGCACGAAAATGTCCATGTTGATCCGGTTGGCCACGGCCATCTCCGGGTTGTGGCGCAGGCCGTAGAGAAAGCCGACCACAACAATGGCAACAATGGGGAACAGAATGCCCAGTATGCGCTGCAGGAGTTCCGGGTCGAGGCCGATATCGGGGATCATGAGGGTCTGTTGTGCCGTTTGTCGCGGGGGAAAGGCGGCACGCTCGCTGCGACCGCCATCAACCGGAGGTGGAGTTTACCTGCCTGCCAGTGAAATGCCAGAGCCGCGCGTGTTGGCAGCCTGGCAGGCTTGAGCGCGCCCTAGTCCGGGCGCCGCTGCAGCAGTGGTATCCCGGACTTTTGCGTTTCCGCGCTCTGCACACTGGGAATCAGAATCTGATAGCCGGCGGCAAAGTCCAGCTGCTCGCGGTCTCCGGCCAGTTTCACCGGCGACGGACTGTCGCTGGTCAGCCAGGCGCCGCAGGCCTCCCCCGCATCGCAGATGTACAGGTCGTTATCCATGTCGCTGCCGGCGTAGATGTGGTACTCGCTGCCGACCGCGTTGTTGAAACGGAAGCTGTAACGGCCGTTGTCGGGACGGGCGATGAACTGGTCAACCACGGTGTCGGTGGCAGTGTGATACAGCAGGACATAGAGGGTGCCGAGGTCCGAGGCGGCGCCGGAACCGACAGCCATCTGCACCCGCACCTGCAGGGTGTTGACCGAGGAGCGTGCGGTGAGCACGGCGGTGTAGACGCCGTTGGCCAAACCCCGGCGGTCGACCCGCAGGGTGTAGCGGCCCAGGCCGTTGCCGTCGGTGTCTTGTCCGGCAACACTCAGCCAGTCCTCGGAGGCACTCATTTGCAATACACGCGCGGGTGTTGCGCCGCCGCTGTCGAGCACCAGGTCCAGGGTATCGTACTGGTTGCTGAAGTTCAGGTTCTGGTTCGACGCCGAGAGGCGGGCTTGGGTGTTGACGCTGCCGCCGGCACTGTTCAGGGCCGCATTGATCGCGGCATAGGCGTTGATCAGGCCATAGCCGTAGTTATCGTCACGGCCCTGGCTGCCCAGGTCCGTGGTGAGTGCGCCGCTGGCGAGCAGGGTGTCCACCTGGGCGGGTGTGAGCCCCGGATTGACCGATTTCATCAGGGCGATGACCGCACTGACGTGCGGGGCAGCCATGGAGGTGCCCTGGGCGAAGGTGTAGCCGTACTCCAGGCGGCCTCCGAGGCTGTTGCTGTCGTCTACCACTTTGGCGCTGGTGCTCAGTACACCGTCGGGGTAGCCGTCTCCGGCCACATCCAGGGTGCTGTCGCCACCGGGTGCGGCAACGTCGATGTAGGCTCCGCGGTTGCTGTAGGGAGCGATGGTCCGCTGCGGTCCCACCGCACTGACAGAAATCACGCCGTCGTAGGCTGCGGGATACTGGGGTGTGGTGGAAGCGTCGTTACCCGCTGCCGCCACCACAATCACGCCGGCTTCGCGGACCTGCCGGAGCAGTCGCTGGGTGATGGCGCTATAGGCGCCGCCGCCCAGGCTGAGATTGATGATGTCGGCGCGGCGCGCGGTCAGGGTGCCCGAGTCATTGGCCAGTCCGGTGGCGTAGCGGATGGCCTGGTCCACGTCGTAACTGGTGCCGCTATCGCCCGCCAGTGCGCGCAGTGGCATGACCCGGGCGCCATAGGCCGCACCGGCTACGCCACGGTTGTTGTTGCCGGCGGCGGCGATGGTGCCGCTGACATGGGTGCCGTGAAAACCGCTTTTGTTCGGGTCGCTCGGTCCGGTGTCTTCGGGGTCCGGGTCGATGCCGTTGCCGTCCCGCGCGTCACTGACACTGGCGACAAAGTCGTAGCCCTCTACCAGCTGGCCCTGCAGGTCGGGGTGGCTCGCTACCACGCCTGAGTCGACCACTGCCACCACCACCTCCTCGTTCCCGGGGGTGGTATCCCAGGCGGCCGGCAGGTTGATCAGCGGATAATGCCATTGCAGGCCCAGGGCCGGATCATTGGTCGTTGCATTGGCCTGCACCCGGTCGTTGGGGCTGGCATCCCTGACCCCGGGGCTGGCGCGCAGCCGCTTGACCTGCATCAGGGTCTCCCAGCGCGCGCGCAGCTTCGGGTCCTCGATGCGCTCATGCTTGGCAGCCGCCCGGCCGTAGGCCGACTGCTCGCTGGGTTGTGCGGTTCGGGCCAGCAGACGGGCGCGGCCGACTCCCCCCGGGCGTTGGCGCATGCCCATCTGCCAGGCCAGGTCTTCCGTGGCCAGCTCTGCGAGCTGCTGGCCGGGCCGGGCCGGATGATAATCGACAATGGCTTCGCCGTAGACGAATTCGGGCGGTTCCGGTGCGCCCTTTGCCGAGACCTGGTTGCCGATGGCGAGAATGTAGTTGGTGCCGCCAGAGTAGGCTTGTACGTTGACGATGTAGCGGCCGCTCTGGTTGACCTGGATATGTTCGTAGATATTGGTGTCGATGGAGTAGTCGATGATATTGCCATCGCTGTCCATCAGGTAGAGGTCGGCATCGTTTGCGGTCACTGGTACCACTGTACTGCTCTTGCTGTAGGCATTGGCCACCAGCAGGGTCAGGCTCTGGCCGGCAAGCAGGTCGACGGCGAAGAAGTCCTCACCGTCCACAGGGTCGGAATCGCCCACGAAACCACCCAGTGTCACCGGGCTTGGAACTGGCTGCGCGCTGGCAATGCTGTTGTTGTCTTCGCGCGGGTTGTTGGCATCGTTGGTATCGCCATCGAGCATCTGGAAGGCCGCGGCGCTGATGCTGCCGCTGATCGAGAAGCGGGGGGTGCCCGCCGGTGGGCTGATCCTGATTGCCAAGCCGGCGTAGGCGAGGGCGCCATCATTGTCGGTGACCCGGAGCTGGAAGCGCAGATCAGTGTCGACCTCCACGTCCGGCGCAACAAAGGACGCCTGGGCCGTGTTGGCCCCGCTCAGTTCCACCGTGGGGCCGAAAGTCTGGCCCCAGGCCCACTCGACAATCTGCCCGTCGCTGTCACTGCTCTGGCGGCCGTCCAGCGCGATCTGGCTGCCCTCGTAGGCTGATGCCGGGCCATCGATGAGCGCTACCGGGTCGGAATTGGCGGCGGGTGTGGTAACACCACCACCATTGCCGCCATTGCTTCCACCACCACCACCACCACCGCAGGCGGCCAGTGCCAGGGAGAACGATAGCATCAGTGGCAGGCGGTGGAGGAGCTTCATTGAGGGGGTCTCGTCGCGGGGAACGGGTGCCTTTACAGTAACCGCGGTTGACTCGGGGTACAAGAACGGTCAGCGCGATGTGCCAGTGGATGAAAAACGGCCCCGGCCGTGGCTAGGAGCCTGTCGGACTTAAGACTGTTCTGCTGCGACAAAGCCGGATTTGGCCCTTTTTGACGCAATTTCTCGTTAAATAGAACCACTATTCGCCTCAAAATTGCGTCAAAAAAAGGACTCAGACCGGACTTTCTCTCGCTACGAACGCTTAAGTCCGACAGGCTCCTAGAATACCGCATCACCAACCTGGGGGAGCGCATGGATGAGCATCGGGATTCGTATCCGCAAGGAAGACAACGGCCAGTACGGCCGCTATGTTGCCACTTTGGACGGGCGGGAAGGGGAGGCTGAACTGACCTTTGTCCACGGTGGCCCCGGCATCGTCCGGGCCGACCATGTGGGCGCGCCCCACAGCCTGAGGGGCACCGGCACCGCGGCGGCGCTGGTGGATTACCTCGTCGCCGATGCGCGGGACAGTGGCTTTGGCATCGTGCCGCTGTGTTCCTACATTCGCGCGCTGTACCGGAAGCATCCTGAATGGCAGGATGTGATGACGGTGATGACGGTGATGACGGTGATGCCGGTGATGCCGGATAAAGCGTGAATTTTAAAAAAATAATTAATAACAATACGTTATAAATTATTTTTCAAGTAAAAAATAAGTTTGACTGGTGTCATTAATGAGCATTTTTATTGAAATTTCATCAAAAATACCCCATGCTGCCCTGCACTGCCAGAGGGAGTAAATGCCAATGCTTGCCCAGCCACGAATGCCCGAACCGATTGCCCGCGCCTCGGTGATGACCGTTGGCGTCAAACTGTTTCTGGCCCTGTGTGACGACTGGGGACTGTCGGAAACCGAGCGCATGACACTGGCGGGACTCACCTCCCGCAACACGCTGCGCAACTGGAAAGAGCGCGCCGAGTCCGGCGATCCGGTCAAACTGAGGCCCGATACCCTGGAGCGCCTGAGCCTGATCGCCGGCATTCGCAAGTCCATTGAAATCCTGCTGCCCAGGGCGGAGTGGTCCCCCTATATCCGCCGCCCAAACCGGGATTTCGCCGGGCACAGCGCGCTCGAAAGAATGCTCGGCGGGCGCGTGATCGACCTGTGGGAGGTGCGGCGCTATCTTGATATGCAGCGTGGGGCGAGCTTTGCCTAGGCCGAAGCGGGCCCCGGTCAAGGCCAAAACCTACCGCCTGATACCTACGCGCTTTCCATCGATTCAGCTCTTTGAGGACCTGCTCGACCCGGCGGAACTCGAAGCCGCCTACGCGCTGGAAAGCCTGACCAACGACCGCCTGCAGGACGAGGCGGGCAATATTACGCTGGTGCCAGAGGACGAGCGGGTGGTGGGGCCGGGCACCAGCGCCATCATGGCCGCGTTCACACACATCGGCTATCCGAGCCGCTTCAGTGACGGCAGCTTCGGTGTCTACTACGCCGGGCTGGAACTGGATACGGCCCTCGCCGAGTCGCGCTACAGCCAGACCCGCCGCCTGACGGCCACCGCCGAGCCGGCGCAACTGGT
>JBKDZQ010000358.1:0-3998 GCA_047971325.1 Parahaliea sp. | reverse complement strand
GGACCGGGGTTAGGGTCGGTGATGTGATCGACCATTTTGAGGGTGCGACGGAGGGGGCCGCGTTCCTGACCGCAACCGGGGCCGAACCACTACCGCCCGGTTTGGATCCGGAACAGGTGGTGGTCGAGCGTTCCGTACCACTGGAAAAGGGGCTGCGGGACTGTCTGCTGGCCTGGGAGATGAACGGCGCACCGCTCCCTCTTGTGCATGGCGGCCCGCTGCGCCTCATCGTGCCTGGCTATTTTGGCGTCAACAATGTGAAATGGCTGCAACGCATCGCCCTTGCGGCAACCGAAAGCAGCGCGCATATTCAGGCCGCAGGCTATCGCTTGCGCGATATCGGTGAAGACGGTGGGCCGCAGCATCCCTCCATGTGGCGCATGCCGGTGAAATCCTGGCTGAACGGTCCTGGTGCGGACGGCGCGCCGGTGCTGCAGGGTCAGGCCCTGCTGTACGGTGTGGCCTTTTCCGGAGAGCGCGGGATCGAGCGCGTGGAGGTGTCAGCTGATGATGGTGCGAGCTGGCGGCAGGCAGAGCTGGTTGGGCCGGATCTCGGGCCCAATGCCTGGCGCAGTTTTGTTCTGGGAGTGGACCTGGCGCCGGGGCAATACCGTTTCGTGTCCCGGGCGACCAGCAGCCACGGGATCCGCTATTGAACCAGCGGGGCTACGGCCACAACGGCTGGTACGACCCGGCGCTGGTACTCGCGGTGGTGAATGAGCTGCCGGAGGCGGGCGCCACCGTCGCCGCGCCGGCGGTTGTGCCGGCGCCGGCCGGCGGGCCGGCGGGCTCTCGCTCGCGGACACTGTCGCCACTGGCTGAGCAGGGGCGTTCCGTGTTTCTTACCAAGTCCCAGCCGGCCTGCGGTATCTGTCACCGCCTGCAGGATGCCGGTACCACCGGCGCCGTGGGGCCGAGCCTGGATGTGTTGCAGCCAGGCGCACAGCAGGTGCTGGCGGCGGTCAGTAACGGGGTTGGCGCGATGCCGGCTTTTGGCCAACAGCTCAGTCCAGACGAAATCAGGGCGCTGGCGACCTATATCGCGGAGGTTGCGGGTCAGTAGGTGGCCTGGGCCGCTTGCGTTGCCTGGTTAATAGTGCGGTGCCTTGTCCAGGTGGCTGCGAATCACCTGCAGGAACTCCGCCCCGTATTTGTCGAGTTTGCGCTCGCCGACGCCGCTGATGTGCGCCATGGCACCGAGGCTTTGTGGCATGGTGTCGCACATTTCCTGCAGGGTGCGGTCGCTGAAGATGATATAGGGCGGCACGCCCTGCTGTTCGGCGAACTCCCGACGACAGTTGCGCAGGGCTTCCCACAGGCCCGCATCGAGATGCGAGGGCAGGTGGCCGCGGGTGTGGCGGGTGGCAGTTTTCTTTTGCGGTAGGTCCTTGCGCAGCGCCAGCTGTTCCTCCCCGCGCAGCAGGGGCCGGCACTGGTCCTGCAGGCGCAGGGCGCCGTGGCGCTCCAGGTCGACGCTGAGGTAGCCGCGCGCCACCAGCTGGCGGTACACCGAGCGCCACTGGTTGCCGTCGAGGTCCTGTCCCACGCCGTAGGTGGGTAACTGGTGATGGCCGAACTGGCGCACGCGCTCGGTATCAGCGCCGCGCAGCACATCCACCAGATGGTTGACACCGAAGCGCTGACCGGTGCGGTAGGCGGCCGACAGCGCTTTCTGCGCCGCTTCGGTACCGTCCCAGGTGGCCACCGGGTCGAGGCAGGTATCACAGTTATTGCAGGGCTCCGCCAGGTGGTCGCCAAAGTAGCGCAGCAGGGCCTGGCGCCGGCAGCTGGTGATCTCGCACAGGCCGAGCATGGCGTTCAACCGCTGCTGCTCGGCGCGCTTGTGCTCCTGGCTGCCCTCGGAGTTTTCCATCATCTGGCGCAGCTTGATGACATCCTGCAGGCCGTAGACCATCCAGGCGTCTGCGGGTCCGCCGTCGCGACCGGCTCGGCCGGTTTCCTGGTAGTAGGCCTCCAGGGTTTTCGGCATGTCCAGGTGGGCGACGAAGCGCACGTCGGGTTTGTCGATACCCATGCCGAAGGCGATGGTGGCTACCATGACAATGCCGTCCTCGCGCAGGAAACGTGCCTGGTGGCTGGCACGCAGGCGGGCTTCGAGGCCAGCGTGATAGGGCAGGGCGTCGAAGCCCTGTTCACGCAGCCAGGTGGCGGTTTCCTCCACCTTGTTGCGCGAAAGGCAGTAGACAATGCCGGCCTGCTGCGGGTGTTCGTCGCGCAAAAAGCGCAGTAACTGCTGCCGCGGGTTCTGCTTGAGGGTGATGCGGTAGCGGATATTGGGTCGGTCGAAGCCGGCGATGAACTGTCGCGCCGCAGTCAGGTCCAGGCGCTGGATGATCTCCTGGCGGGTGCGCGCATCGGCTGTGGCGGTCAGGGCGATGCGCGGAATCGCGGGAAAGCGCTGGTGTAGCAGGCTGAGCTGCAGATAGTCGGCGCGAAAGTCGTGCCCCCACTGGGACACGCAGTGGGCTTCGTCAATGGCGAACAGGGCGATGGGGGCGCGTGCCAGCAATTCCAGATTGCGCTCCTGGATCAGGCGCTCGGGGGCGATGTACAGCAGGTCCAGCTCGCTGGCCAGCAGCGCCCGTTCCACCGCTGCGGCCTGCTCCGGTGGAAGGCTGGAGTTGAGGTAGGCGGCGCGCACCCCGAGCTGGCGCAGACTGTCCACCTGGTCCTGCATCAGCGCGATCAGCGGTGAGACGACAATGCCGCAGCCCTCCCGGACCAGGGCCGGTATCTGGTAGCACAGGGATTTGCCGCCCCCGGTGGGCATCAGCACCAGGGCATCGCTGCCGGCGCACAGCAGCTCGACGATCTCCTGCTGGTGAGGGCGGAAGGCTTCGTAGCCGAAGACGGATTGCAGGGTTTTCAGCGCGGGGCCGGGACTCTCGTTCATGGTCGGCGAGTATACCCCAGGGTGGCGCGGTAGTGAGCGGGTCGTCTGGTCGAAGTCGTGCCGAAGGGCTATCCTGTTCGCTTTATGGGCATCGGGAGAACAGTTGTGGGTGCGAAAATCAAGGTTGAGCAGCCGCTGGTCGTGTTGCACGGGGATGAAATGGCGCAGATCGCCTTTGAGCGCATTCTCGAACAGTTTGTGACCAGCCGGCTCGATATCCACCTGGTGGAGGTGGATCTGACCGCCGAGAATCGCCTTGCCACCAACGGGCAGGCGGTGCTTGACGCCATCGAAGCGCTCAGGACCCACGGTGTCGGCATCAAGAATGCCGGCATGACGGTGAATCGCGCCCAGCTCGAGGACCTGTTGACCCGCTACCCGGGTATCCGTGAACAGGACCTGGACAAGCTGGCCACCAAATCTCCCAACGGCGCCATCCGCAAGGGCATTGGCGGCAATATCACCCGCGAGGACATTCCCTTTCACAATCTGCAGGTGCGCCATCCCCAGTGGATTGGCCGCGATATCGAAGTGTTCACCATGGAAGAGGGCGGCATCAAGCACAGTGCCAACGCCCTGAGCCAGGCCACCGGGATTGCCAAGGTGGTGTTTGTCGGCAGCAGTGGCGATCCGGTGGAACTGCACCGGCGCAAGCTGTGCAAGGGCGACCCCTGGCTGCTGGCCACGGTGTCGCTGGCGGATGTCAAAACCTGGGCCCACGCCTTTTTCCAGCGCGCGCTGGACGAAAAACGCGATGCCTACCTGGGCCTCAAGGAGACTGTTATCCCCGGCTATGACGGTGTCATGCGCGCCGCCATCGAAGATATCTACCGGAGCGACTACCGCGACCGTCTCGCCGCCGCCGGTCTGTCCTACCACTACGAGCTGATCGACGCCCAGGCCGCGCGCATGGTTTCCAGCCCGCCGCAGCGGGCGCTGTGGGGCGTGCCCGACAACACCACCGGTCGCAAACTGTTCAAGCTGGTCAACGAGCTCAAGCGCTACGGCATTCCCGAGCGCAAGTCCCACGTTTCCCTGTCGCGCATGAGCGCCGGTGGTGGCGACCAGTACGGCAGCTTCAACA
>JBKDZQ010000357.1:0-4802 GCA_047971325.1 Parahaliea sp. | reverse complement strand
TGATCCGCGCACCGACCGGATGGGCAGCCGCATGTGGACGGCGCTCAAAGCGGGGCGCTGATGCGCTTTGTGCCCTGGGCAGGTTGCCGAGGCAGCAGCGTGGCAGGGCGTTGATTACCCGGTCGGCGACTGCCGCAGGGTGCCCACCACCGCGTGCAGGTCCAGCGATTGCTTGTTGCGCAGCACGGTGATGTCGATGTCATCACCGGGCCGCAGCATGGCGATCTGGTGCATGGTCTGGCGACCGTCCTGGATCGGGTCGCCGTCGATATGGGTAATCACATCCCCTGGCTGCATCCCTGCCCGCTGGGCCGGACTGCCCTCGGTAATCGCCGACACCAGCAGCGCCTGGCCCATGGGTGCACCGTTGTCGATGCGCCGCACCGGGTCCACACTCACCCCCAGCCAGCCGCGAATGACCTCGCCGTAGTCGATCAGGTCCTGCATGACAAATACCGCGAGGTTCACCGGGATGGCCAGGCTGATGCCGATGCCGGTGGGGGAGGCGGCGCGACCCTGGTCGCCGGCAGTGTAGATGAGGGTGTTGATGCCCAGCAGCAGGCCGCGGGTGTCCACCAGGGCGCCCCCGGAGTTACCCAGGTGAATAATGGCGTCGGTCTGGATGTAATCCTCGTAGGTGGCATTGCGCTGCAGGCCGTAGCGACCCAGGGCAGAGACGATGCCCTGGGTGACGGAGTTGCCAAAACCAAGGGGGTTGCCGATCGCCAGCACCACATCACCCACCCGGGTGTCCTCGGAATTGCCGAGTTTCACCGGTTGCAGGTCGGGCAGGTCGATCTTCAGTACGGCCAGGTCGGTGGCTGGGTCGGCGCCGATCACACCCGCCTTCGCCAGGCGGCCGTCGTGCAGCAGCACCTGGATCGCGTCGACGTTGTTGATGACGTGGTTGTTGGTGAGAATATGGCCCTGTTGGGTCATGATCACCCCGGAACCCAGCGATTGCTCCACCCGCGGCCGGCCGGGCTGCTGCAAATAGCGACCCGGGAACACGTCTTCGACCAGGGCCCGCCGCTCGGGGACCAGGCGGGCGGTGTAGATATTGACCACCGCCGGACTGGCGCTGCGCACCGCGGCGGCGTAGCTGACCGATTCCGGCGCGGGCGCCGCCGGGCTGTGCTCGGGCAGGACGAGGCGATCCAGAATCAGCAGGGCGGCCAACAGTCCGGTGAGGGCGGGCCAGGTGATGAATTTCAGGGCTGCTTTCATGGTGCTCGCGTAGGTGGTCGGCCGCGGCATTGTATATGATGCGGCCTTGCGGTGTCCCCTGCGGGGACGGTAAACACGGAAATGCCGGATCGGGCAGGGGAGAGGGGCGATGGTGGTGTCATTGCGGGAACTGGTGGGGGAGCTGGACAGGGTGCTGCAGCCGCAGTTGTTTCGTGATTACTGCCCCAACGGCCTGCAGGTGGAGGGGCGGGCGCAGGTGGCGCGCCTGGCCACGGGGGTTACTGCCAGTCAGGCGCTGCTGGAGGCGGCCATCGACTGGGGTGCCGACGCCATCCTGGTCCATCACGGCTATTTCTGGCGCGGAGAGGAAATGCCCGTGGTGGGTATGAAGCGCCGCCGCCTGGCCGCCCTGCTGGTCAGCGATACCAGCCTGCTGGCCTACCACCTGCCGCTGGATGCCCACCCGGAGCTGGGCAATAACGCCTGCCTCGGTCGCCTGCTGGGTTTTGGCGCTGGCGAGCCGCTGCGCGGCAGTGTCGGTGACGGTGTCGGCAATGTGGCGCAACTGGCGGTGCCGCGCCGGGCGGCGGAGCTGGTCGATCAGTTGCGCCGGCTGACCGCCCGCGAGCCCCTGCATATCGGCAATCCGGCGCGAGAGGTGCACCGGGTGGCCTGGTGCACAGGTGCGGCCCAGGGCTATCTGGAGGCGGCGGTGGCGGCGGGCGCCGATCTGTACATCACCGGTGAAGTTTCCGAGCAGACGGTGCACACGGCGCGGGAGGAGGGGATCGATTTCGTTGCCGCCGGCCATCACGCGACCGAGCGCTACGGCGTGCAGGCGGTGGGGGAGAGCATGGCGGAGCGCTTTGGCCTGGAGCACCGCTTCATCGATATCGACAACCCGGTGTAGCGGCGGCGCGCGCCCGCGGGTTTGGCTGCGCGCGGTTACGATCAGCCGCGCCGGTGTGTCGTGCCCGCTATCAGGCCTGTTCGGTTTTCTCGATTTTTTCAGTGGTTTTGGCAGTTTCAGTGGCTTCAGCGCCCGCCGCTGGCTCGGCCTTGGCGGTGCTGTCGCCGCCCTTGTCGGCGATGCCGGTCGCTTTCGCCTTGCTCGGCTCGCCGCGGGCGCTGTCGCCGGTGGGGGCGCTGGCCTCCTCGCGACGTTGTTCTGCCGGGCGGTGCTCCACCGCAGTGCTGGCGACGCGTTGCACGCGCTCCAGGCCGAATTCCTCGTTGAGCATGCCCTTTTCCTCGGGCGAGGACTTGGGTGCGTAGTCCAGGGGCGGGCGGATATTGGCGAGGTGCGGCGGGATCTCCGCGTCATCCCTGCCCTGCAGGCGGTCCAGCGCAATGGGGGTCTGGCCGTGGCACAGGTTGGCGGCGCCGGTGGCCAGGTGAGTGTGTACGTCGCGATAGCTTTCCGTCAGCTCATTGAACAGCTTGGCGGTGGTGACGAAATGCTCTTCCACTGCGCCTTCGTAGGCGTGCTTGTCCTGCATGACCTGATCCAGTTTGCGCTCGACCTCACGGTATTTCTTGTTGTTGGCCGAGTTCTTGTTGCCTGCGAACATGCCCAGCAACAACCCGACAATCAGACACAGGGCGGCGACAACGATAACGACAACTAGGCTATACACGGAACAATCCTCACGGGCGGAAATCACAGGCTGGCAAGTATACCTCAATCCCGCCCTGACAGAAGGGCGAAACGCGCGCCGATTGCCAAGCGTGCGAACGCTGGTTAAAGTGGGCCGCTGTCACCGACATGTCTGATTTTCCAGTGAGTGTGGCCACCGTCTAAACAGGTCCAGGCAGCTTGAATCCAACTCCTACCAGTCCCCTGCAGCGTTACCAGGCCGACCTCGAGCGCGAGGGCTTCAGTTATGACGCGGCCCAGGAGCAGGCCGTGCTCAGGTTGCAGGATCTGTACACGCGCCTGCAGGCGCGCCGGGGCGGCAAGGCGGGGCTCGGCGCCCTGTGGCGGCGTCTGAAACGCGAGCAGCCGGAGCCGGAGGTGGGCCTCTACTTCTGGGGCGGCGTGGGGCGCGGCAAGACCTATCTGGTGGATACCTTCTACGACTGCCTGCCCTTCGGGGACAAGCTGCGGGTGCACTTCCACCGCTTCATGCAGCGGGTGCACGCCGAACTCAAGTCGCTGGAGGGGGAAAAGAATCCACTGGAGAAAGTGGCCGATCGTCTGGCGGCCCAGGCCAGCGTGATCTGCTTCGATGAATTTTTTGTGACTGATATAGCCGACGCCATGATCCTGGGCGGTCTGATGCAGGCGCTGTTCGCCCGCGGCGTCACCCTGGTGGCAACCTCCAACATCGTGCCCAGCCGACTGTACGAGAACGGCCTGCAGCGCCAGCGCTTCCTGCCGGCCATTGCATTGCTGGAGCGTTACACCGAGGTGGTGAACGTGGATTCCGGGGTGGACTACCGCCTGCGCACCCTGCGGCAGGCGGAGTTGTACCACTGTCCCCTGGGCGAAGAGGCGGACGCCAGCCTGCGCCAAAGCTTCGAGCACCTGGCGCTGGAGCCGGGCCAGCATTGGGAGCGCATCCCGATCAACGGGCGCTATATCACCTGTCGCCGGCTGGCGGGGGAGGTGGCCTGGTTCGATTTCGCCGAGCTTTGCGAAGGGCCGCGCTCCCAGAACGACTACATCGAGCTGGCGAGCGATTTCCAGGCAGTGCTGATTTCCGGGGTCAAGGCGCTGGGCCGGGAGAACGACGACACCGCCCGCCGCTTCATCAACCTGGTGGACGAATTCTACGATCGCAACGTCAAGCTGGTGCTGGCGGCGGAGCGCCCATTGCTGGAGCTGTACAGTGGCGGGCGGCTCGCCTTTGAATTCCAGCGCACGGTATCGCGCCTGCAGGAGATGCAGTCGCTGGAGTATCTGGCCCGGGAGCACCGGCCTTAGGTGCGTTCTCCGTCGCAGGCATCCAATAATCTTTTGTTGCCTCGCTTGAAAAGCCCCGGGCGTTTAAGTAGTATGCGCCTCCTTGAAATTGGAGCCCTCCAAGAGGCAGTCATTGATGAAAACTTACAGCGCCAAAGCTGAGGACGTGACCCGCGACTGGTTCCTGGTCGACGCGGCCGACAAGACTCTGGGCCGCCTGGCCAGCGAAATCGCGCATCGCCTGCGCGGCAAGCACAAGCCCGAATACACCCCCCACGTGGACACCGGCGACTACATCGTGGTTATCAACGTCGAGAAAATCCGGGTTACCGGTGCCAAAGCAAAGGACAAGATGTACCACCACCACACCGGTTATCCGGGTGGTCTGAAGTCCATTTCCTTCGAAAAGCTGATCGACAAGGCGCCCGAGCGGGTGCTTCAGGGAGCGGTCAAGGGCATGCTGCCCCGCAATCCCCTGGGTCGCGCCATGTTCAAGAAGCTGAAGGTGTACGCTGGCGCCGAGCACCCGCACGCCGCCCAGCAGCCGACGGCCTACGTCT
Organism: Parahaliea sp.; assembly: GCA_047971325.1. Lineage (GTDB taxonomy): Bacteria > Pseudomonadota > Gammaproteobacteria > Pseudomonadales > Halieaceae > Parahaliea. The sequence goes on along the minus strand of JBKDZQ010000357.1, from coordinate 149 downwards.
TCGACCAGGTCGCGCAGTAAGCGGCGGCGACGAAGGAGCATCGACATGGCAGACAACGAAGAGACCACCGTCGTCGAGGAGCAGCTTTCGAGCTACTCGACCGCAACCCCGGCCGGCGCCGAGGAGACCGAGGGCGCGACGCCCCGTCC
>JBKDZQ010000356.1:0-4402 GCA_047971325.1 Parahaliea sp. | reverse complement strand
GTTTCTCAAGGCGCTTGTACCACACGAGAAAACCGTTTTTATCCCATGCCAGTATTTTCAATTTATCCCGGCGCTTGTTGGTGAACACAAACAGGCTTTTGGCAAACGGACTGAGCGCCATTTCGGTTTCCACGAGGGCGGCCAGACCGTCGATTTGCTTGCGCATATCCACTGCTTTGGAATACACATAGACTTTGAGCGAACTGTTACTGGGCCGAATCATCACGCCCCTCCCAACCACTGAACGGCTTTTTGCAGCAAGGCCGGATCGGTTTGGTGGCTTATGTCGATTTCTACGCCGTGAACCCGAATCCGAAGCAGCGAATCCGTATTGGGTTCGACGTTTTCCATCATCACAGGCAAGAAGACGCCACGACTTTCCTGAGAAGCATGCATCAATCTGGTTTTGAGAAGATGCTTCCAGGAATAAAAACGGTTCACGTTGATGCTGTGTTGGCGACAGTACTGCGATTGAGAGAGGCCGCTCTATTGCCAGTCGTCAATGATGGACTGCCAGCGTTGTTGGTTTTCTGTGAGTTCAGCCATACTTACCTCCTGTGGGTTAGGTCAGGAGGAGTTTATGAGAACAATATCGGCTCCGATAGAATGGCGTTCGTGGACCGCTTACCAGAGACCGTATGAGGGCGGCGTTTGCGCCACTCACCAACGAGCCGCTGCTGCTTTGCCTTTCTGGCGCTGGCTGTACAGGCTTTCGCGCCAGACAGATGTCCGTTTTGCCGGGTCTGGCACTGGTGGAGCCGGGGTTTTCCGGTCAACCCATGTGTTTGGCCAGAAATGACAGGACTTTTTCCGGTTGGCGACCGAACCAGTTGTAGCCGTCCTCGAAGCGCTTGGTCGTGCCTTCGATCCAGTAGAGCTCCTTGTCGTCGGTGCCCAGCAGGTCAAAAGTGTGTTGCGCATCCTGCGGATTCTTGATGACCGCGTCGTCGCGAAGCTGCCACATCAGCAGGGGAAACTTTTTGACATTGGGTGCCCAGAGCGCGCCGGACATATCGGCCGCCGGGAATCCACCGAGCTTCAGAATCTCAAGGTCGATCAACTCCTGATACTGGCCGATGCCCTGTAATTCCGACAGGTTCTCGAAAACGGACGTCATATTCGGTACCAGGGGAGTCAGCAGGCACTTGACGTTCTCGAACAATTCCGGGTGCTTGGTGATCGCCGCATATTGTGAAACGCCGCCGAGACACTGGCTGAACAGGGCGACATCCATTTTGCTCAAACGCGGGTGGGCGTCGACAAATTTCTTCACGCCAACGCAATCGCGCCATTCCCACTGGCCAACGCCGCAAATACCGCCGTTGGCCGCGCTGCTCTGCCCGTGGTTGCGAAAATCATAGGTCAGCACGTTGTAACCGGCGTCGGTCAGGTGTTTGTACTGAATCACGAAGTCGATTTCGACGGGCTCGATGAAATTGCTCCATGGCTCGCCCATATGGCCGGGATAGCCGGCGCGACACATGGGAAGGGCGTGGTTGAAGATAACAAGCTTGTTGCTCTCGCCACCCTTGGCCGGAATGTACCAGGCTTCCAGCGGGGTGCCGTCGTCCGAAGGAATGGACAGATCGTGCCAGCCTTGCATGCCATACTCGTCGGGGTTTTTGAAGATAAAGCTGCGCGGCATCTTGACGAGGCCGGCCATTGCCTTGACCTTTTCATGGTCTTCGGGGGAGATGGATTTTTCCTGTTCCAGGGCCTTTTGCATCCGTTCTTTTGGCATTCCGGTCATGTGATGTTCCTTCCCATGTCTGCTTGGCGGTGGACGTACGGTGTCAGAGTCCTGTGAGGAAACACAATTGTCGTACCATTATGGCACGGTATGGGGTGCGGAGGGGTCCCTCTGGAGTCGGCAGTTCGCTTCGCGTATACTCCGCGCGTTATCCACCCCATCCCCAAGCCGGAACCATGAAGCAATTCTTCCACACATCGCTGCCTAGCCGCCGCTGCGCCCGCATTTTTTTGCTGGCGGCGCTGCTGCTCTGTGCGGTTGCCGTGCCGATGGTGGAAGCGTCCCACCTGCACGGATTCGGTGACGGCAATGCCGAGTGTCTGCTGTGCAAGACCCAGTCGTTGGCCCCCCTGGCGGCGACAGCGCCGGATGTTGCGCTGGAGAGCTGCAGGGCCATTGTGGCGCCCCGGCTCAACAGCGCCTGTCTCGCTGCGCGCTACCAGCCACAACGCAGTCGGGGGCCACCCCGCTACGCCTGAATCAACGCCGGAACTTTCCCGTTTTTCCAGGAGTAGAAACAATGAATCGTATTTTGCCTCTCGCGCTGGCCGTGGCCGGTGCGAATGCGGCTATTGCCGAAGAACAGCCGCTCGAACACGTACTGGTCTCTGTGCCCCTGCACAAGCAGGCCGCCGAAACCGCCCTGCCGGTCACCGTCCTGAGTGGCGATGAGCTGAGCCGCGCCGCTGCTGCCACCATTGGCGACACCCTCAACAACACCCCGGGGCTGGCCAACGCCTCTTTTGGCCCTGGCGTCGGCCAGCCGGTCATCCGCGGCCAGCAGGGGGCCCGTGTCACTGTATTGCAAAACGGCACTTCCAGCGCCGATGCCTCCAACCTCTCCGCCGACCACGCCGTGTCGGTAGAGGCGATGCTGGCCGACAGCATCGAGATCCTGCGCGGTCCCTCCACACTGCTGTATGGCGGCGGTGCCATCGGCGGCGTGGTGAATGTCCTCGACAACCGCATCCCTACCGCCCGCATGGAGGGCGTGGAAGGCGGCGCGGAATACCGCCACGATGCGGCCAGCGATATGGATACCCTGGTGGGGCGCTTCGACGGTGGCAGTGGCAACCTTGCCTTCCACTTCGACGGCCTCTACCGCGACTGGAACCACCTGGACATTCCCGGCCAGGCAGCCCGCGCCCACGACGAGCATCATCCTGAAGATCATGAGGAAGATCATGAGGAAGATCATGAGGAAGATCATGAGGAAGAGCATGGGGAAGGCGACCACGACCACGAGGAACATGGCGAGGAAGAGACCACCGACGGTTACATTGCCAACACCGACGGTCGCACCCGCAGCGCCACGATCGGTGCCAGCTACCACTTTGACAGCGGCTTTATCGGCTTGGCGGTCAATCGCCTCGAAAACGAGTACGGCATCCCCGCCGGCGCTCACGAGCACCACCACGAAGACCACGAGGGTGAGGGCCATGATCACGATGAGCACGGCCACGATGAACACGAGGACGGCGGCGTGCGCATCGATCTGGAGCAGACCCGCTACGACCTGGCCATGCACCTCCACGAACCGCTGCCGGCCTTTGAAGTGGCGCGGGGTTTCCTGACCTACACCGACTACGAACACAGTGAAATCGAGTCCAGCGGCGAAGTGGGCACCCGCTATGCCAGCGATACCTGGGAGGGGCGCCTGGAACTGGTCCACCTGCCAGTCGCCGGCATGCACGGGGTGATCGGCCTGCAGGCCCGGGCCCGTGAGTTCAGTGCCGTGGGCGAGGAGGCCTTCATTCCATTGACCGACAGCCGCGACTTCGGCCTGTTTCTGCTGGAAGACTACCACCACGGCGCCTGGATCTTCGAGGGCGGATTGCGCTACGACCGGGACGAGCGCGACCCTGACACCACCTTTGCCGACAGCCAGGACTTCAATGCCTTCAGTGCCTCGGCATCGGCCCTGTGGGACATTTCCGCCGCCTGGCAGCTGGGGCTGGCGCTGTCGCATGCGGAGCGCGCACCTTCCATCGAGGAGCTGTACTCCAACGTGGAAAACAGCGGGCCCGACGCCTGGGTCGTGCACGCGGCGACCAACGCAATCGAACTGGGTAACCCCGATCTCGATACCGAGACCTCCAACAGCGCCGATCTGTCCCTGCGCTGGAGCCGTGGCGGCCAATTCATAGGAGTGACCGCCTACTACAACGATTTCAGTGACTACATCGATCTGGAGAACACCGGAATCGAGGTGGACGAGACGCCGGTGCACGCCTACATCCAGGGCGATGCGACGTTCCGTGGCCTCGAGGTTGACAGCGAGTTCACGCTGGCCACCGTCGCCGATGGCAATGTGGTGCTGCGCCTGTTTGGCGACGTCACCGAAGGCGAGCTGGACAATGGCGATGATGTACCGCGCCTGCCGCCGGTTCGGGTGGGGGGGCGCTTCAGCTGGGTGGGCGACAACCTGGAGATCTGGTGGCGGGTTATCGACGCCGCGGAGCAGGACAAGCCCGGTGCCAACGAGGAGTCCACCGAGGGGTATACGCGCTGGGATGCGGGTGTGGAGTACCGGCTGGGCGTGGCTGACAGTCAGCTCACCCTGTTCGCCGCGCTCAACAACATCACCGACGAGGATATCCGCCTCAGTACCTCCTTCCTGCGCGATGTGGCGCCGGAGGCGGGGCGCAGTGT
>JBKDZQ010000355.1:0-6025 GCA_047971325.1 Parahaliea sp. | reverse complement strand
GTGAATACGATGTTCGGTTTCGATCTTACTCATGGTTCTCTCCCTGGTTGGCGACCCGCTTGAAGTGGTTCAGCCTGGCTCTTACCGATGTTCATTAAGCCTTTGGTTTAGAGTCGACCTCTTTGCGCCAGCGTTTGAACGAACGCAGCATCGCGTTGCGCCACCCCTGGGGGTCGGGCCGGTCAAAGCGTTGCTTGAAGGCCTCGATCTCCTCTCCCGCTTGACGGATCGCCCCGGGTTGCCAGGGCGTCGGGTTGGAGCGGCTTTGGGCAATGGCGTAATAGAGTGGGGCCAGGCGCTCGGCGTAATCCACCAGTCCGCCGGGCGCATTCAAGTCAATGGTCTGGAAGGGCCCCATAAAGGACCAGCGAGGACTCAGGCCATCGCGGACCGTGCGATCGATCTCCTCCACAGAGGCGTACCCCTCCTGGTAGAGCCACCAGGCTTCGTTCAATAGTGCGCCCTGCAGACGGTTTAGAATGAAGCCCTCGATCTCCCGATCGACTCGGACTGGTGACTGACCGATCTCGGTCATCAGGGCGTGCGTACGTTGAACTACCGCCTCGTCGGTCCAGGGGGTTGGCACCACCTCGACCAGAGGGATCAGATGGGAAGGGTTTACGGGATGCGCCACCAGACACTGGGCCCGGTGCTTGAGTTTCTCGGTGAATTGGGAGGCGGGGATGCCCGATGAAGAGCTGGCGAGTACCACCTGGTCGTCCACCATGGGGTCCAGGGCGGCAAAGAGTTCTTGCTTGACTTCCAGCTTCTCAAATACCGATTCCTGAATATGGGTCGCGCCGTCGATGGCGGACGCCAGGTTTGTCGTGTAGCTGATCGACTGCAATGGGTCGGACGGGCAGGCTTTACCCTCGAGCTGCGCCAGCGCACCCACCTCTTCGGTGATAAAGCGTCTGGAAAACTCGAATGGCGCCTCGGCCTGGTCGTAGAGACAGACCTCGTGGCCCGCCCGGGAAAACACCACTGCCCAGGAGGAGCCGATCAACCCCGAGCCGATAATGGTTATTTTACTCAGCACTAACTCTTCTCCTGCTGCACTGTCGTCATCCAGCCCCTCCGGGGCTTTCCGAATCGCCTTGAGGCTGTGTCGGGATCGCAAGCAGCCGCACTGCATACGTATTCATCGTCATGTATCCTAGCGCCTAGAAAATGGCGCGTCAACCGTCGCTGGTCAGAAAACCTCCCTGAAATCCTCAGGGACACTATTGACGGTCGGCCCGGCGAGGGCTAGGATAGCCGAAACTGAATACGTATGCAGTCTGCTGAGGGCCCTCTTTCCCCCGCTGCTGCACCCGTCGAGACCGAGCGCAACTCAGGCCTTGCCGAGTCAATCATTCATCATTCAATGACCACCAAGAGGAAACGCTAGATGGCCACAATCATAAAGGCCGGCATATCCGCAGAGCAGAGCGCCCAGGACACCACCAAAGTACGCCAGATCGTCGAGGGCATTCTGGGGGACATCGAAACCCGTGGGGATGCGGCTGTTCGCGAGCTATCCGCCAAGTTCGACAACTGGAATCCCGAGAGCTTCCGTCTCACCGAGGAGCAGATCCAGGCCTGCGTGAATAAGCTCAGTCAGCAGGAGGTCGATGACATCCGCTTCGCCCAGGCACAGGTGCGCCGCTTTGCCGAGGCGCAGAAGGCGGCCCTTCAGGATCTCGAGGTGGAAACACTGCCCGGCGTGACTCTGGGGCACAGGAACATCCCCGTGGATTCGGTGGGCTGCTATGTCCCCGGCGGTAAGTATCCACTGGTGGCGTCGGCCCATATGGGGGTGGTGACCGCCAGGGTGGCGGGAGTGCCGCGGGTGATCGCCTGCTCGCCCCCCTTCAATGGCGAGCCCAACGCTGCGGTCGTGGCGGCCATGCACCTGGCCGGTGCCGACGAGATCTACTGCTTCGGCGGCGTCCAGGCGGTGGGGGCGATGGCGATCGGCACCGAAAGCCTGGCAGCAGTCAATATGATTGTCGGCCCGGGGAACGCCTTTGTGGCCGAGGCCAAGCGCCAGCTGTTCGGTCGGGTTGGCATCGACCTGTTCGCCGGTCCCACCGAAACCGTGGTGGTAGCGGACGAGAGCTGCGACGTCGAGATGGCCGCCACCGATCTGCTGGGTCAGGCCGAGCATGGCTACAACTCCCCTTCGGTGCTGGTGACCACCAGCCGCGAGCTGGCCGACGCCCTGCCGGCGGAGATCGAGCGTCAATTGAAGTCCCTGGAAACCGCTGAGATTGCCAGCAAATCCTGGGCGGATTATGGCCAGATCATCCTCTGCGAGGACGATGCCGAGATGGTCGAGGTGACCAACGATCTCGCCTTCGAGCATGTGGAGGTCATCACCAGGGATCCGGACTACTTCCTGGAGAATCTGCGCAACTATGGGGCGCTGTTCCTGGGACCGGAGACCAACGTTTCCTATGGCGACAAGGTGATCGGGACCAATCACACCTTGCCGACCGGCAAGGCGGCCCGCTACACCGGCGGTCTCTGGGTGGGCAAGTTCAGCAAGACCTGTACCTACCAGAAGGTCAAGCCGGAGGCGACTGTGCGGATCGGTGAGTATTGCTCACGCCTTTGTGCCCTGGAGGGTTTTGCCGGTCACAAGGCGCAGGCCGATCTGCGGGTGGCCCGCTATGGTGATAAGGCTGCAAAAAACAGATAATCGGCGTCGCGGCCGGTCCTGGCGATCGTCGGTGACCGGCCCTCGACCGTTCTGTTTTAATGTGACCAAGACCTTAGCGATGCATAAAAAGGCAACCTCCCTGGATGTGGCCAAGCTGGCCGGAGTGTCCCAGTCGGCGGTCTCCCGCACCTTCACCCCCGGGAGTCAGGTGTCTGAGAAGATGCGCCAGAAGGTGCTCGCTGCCGCCGAACAGTTGGGCTATAAACCCAACGCCATCGCCCGCAGCCTGATCACCCGGCGCTCCCGGATGATCGGCGTGGTGATGGGGGATATCACCAATCCCTTCTATCCCGAAGTGCTGCGGGCGCTGACGGATAAACTCCAGTCGGCGGGGTTGCGGCTGATGCTGTTTACAGTGGCTCAGGACCAGGCGGTGGATGATCTGCTGCCCCGGGTGATGGAGTATCAGCTCGATGGGCTGATCATTACCTCCGCCACCATCTCCAGCGAAGGGATCGAAGAGTGCCTCAAGCAGCGGCTGCCCGTGGTCTTGTTCAACCGCTATGTGCGCGGCTCCCGGGCCAACGCAGTGTGTTGCGACAACGTGGAAGGGGGGCGGATTATCGCCAACCTGATGCTGGATGCCGGTCTCGAGCGCCTGGCCATTGCGACCGGCTCGCCGGACACCTCCACCAGCCTCGACCGTGAAAGCGGCTTCTGCTCCCGGGTAGAAGAGCGGATACTGACACCGCCTCTGCGGGTCGAGGCGGACTTCAGCTACGAAGGCGGTGTCGCGGCGGCGCGTACCCTGCTGATGGACGCTGCCCAGCGTCCCGACGGGGTGTTCTGCGCCAACGACATCATGGCCATCGGCTTTATGGAAACGGCGCGCAATGAGTTTGGCCTGCGCTTACCGGAAGATCTCTCGGTAGTCGGTTTCGATGATATTTCGGCTGCTTCCTGGCCCAGCTTTGGCCTGACCACTGCACGACAGCGCATTCACACTATGCTCGATGCGACCCTGGAGATCCTCAACCAGCGCATCGAGAACCCGGATACCCCTCCCATGGTGCGGCTGGTTCCGGGCATTCTCAAGCTGCGGAATTCCTGCCGTCTTCCAACGACAGTGGGTGGCTACGGTTGGGAAGTGCGCCTTAAACACCCAGGAGAAAACTGTGAATACTCCATCTGAAAAGACACAGGCACCGGTGGTGCTGGTCACTGGTGCTACCGGGGGGCTGGGATCTGCGATCTGCCACGCCTTTGCCCGGGAAGGCGCCCGGGTGCTTGCCCTTTATCGCTCCAGTTACGACAAGGCCCAGGCGCTGTGTGCCTCGCTCGAGGGTGACGGGCATCGACCGCTGCAGGCCGCCATCGACGACAGTGCGGTGCTGAACGAAGTAGCCCAGGAGGTGGCACGCGACTATGGGCGGCTGGACTGTCTGGTAAACAACGCCGGTATGACCCGCTACGTGCCCCACGAGGATTTGCCGGGGCTCGACGACCAGCTAATCGACGACATCTTCCGCACCAACTGGCGAGGCCCCTTCGCCTGCATCCGCGCCTTCCAGCCTCTGCTGGCACGATCGGGTCGGGCGGCGGTTGTGAATATCTCCTCGATCGCCGCGCAGACCGGCATGGGCAGTAACGTTGCCTACTGCGCCTCCAAGGCGGCGCTCGACTCCATGACACGCTCCCTGGCACGCGCCCTGGCGCCGACCATCCGGGTGCTGTCGGTTGCGCCGGGGTTGATCGATACCGAGTTCGTCAAGGGGCTGGACCCCGAGTGGCGCGACCACCAGGTCAAGAGCACGCCGCTGCAACGACTGGCCCATCCGGATGAGGTGGCGAAGGCAGTGGTCCTGGCGGCTTCGGATCTCACCTTCACCACCGGCATTTCCATTCCCGTCGACGGAGGACGCCCGCTCGGTTAAGGGCGTTGTCCGGTCTCCAGTGCAGAGTGGTTCCACTGCTGCGGCCAGTACAGGGCTGGAGAATACTATGCCATTTTGAGAGCCGAATTGAGCCAACCAACGGAGCTTCCGAATACCCCGGGACGATTTATTACTGCAAGTCAGAGCGCTGGGCGAGCTCAACCAGGTTGTTATCGGGATCAAGTACGAAAGAAATATAAGCGACAGAGTTGAGCTGGGTCGGCGCCATGAACTCTTGCACACCGGCTGCAAGGAGCTTGGCGTGCACGGCATCCAGGTTACGTATCTGAAAGGTTATATAACGAATTCCGGGGCCGTAGGGAGCGAGTGAGGTGGAGACATCGCTGGATTTAGCGAGCCGAATCTGGGTTTTTCCCCAAACGAAGCAGTCCTCGCCCAGCGCTGTCAGCCCAAGCATCTCACCGTAGAATCTTCGAAATGCTGGCAGTTCGCTGACGGCCATATCCACTGCCATCTCCTGCTCGCCCAGGTGGCTTGCAGGGGCTAGAAGCAGTGGCGTTCCGTCGGGGTCACAAAACTCTTCGAAAGACTCCTGCCCAGATCGGCAGGCAATAATTCGTCGATATCCGGAGACCGGCACCGCAGGCAGGGTCGTTGCCATCAGGTTGAGCTTCAAAACGCCACCTCCGAGGGCATAGCGGTGCTGAACCATGGATTCCAATATCGGCTGAACAGTGTTTTTTACCAGCCCCACCTCGGTTCCCCAAAACGCGATCATCTGCTCACCTCTATTGGTTTGCAGACCAAAGTCAAGATAGGGCTTTGCCATTTCCATGAGGAGCTCCTTCGGCTCAAGGCCCTTCCCCTTGGGCAGAATCAAGAGAAGGTTCCGGGTGTCCTGACCTTGAAGCCTACTGAGTTTATAACGCGGACTGAATGTGATAACCTGCCTAATATATATGAAATGTGGCCACGCCAGCCTGGTGTCCTGATGAGAAAAAAGCAAGACTTTGGACATCATGTTCTGGGCTTTCTCCCGGTTCTGGCGCTCATGCGGGAAATGGGATTCACCGAGGATCAGTGCCTGTCGGGAACTGGACTCAAAGTCGAGAATCTGCAGCAAGCGCAAACCCGAAAGAACTTCTCCCTTCAATCCGAGTACACTCTGTACCGGAACATTTTGCAATTGACCGGAAATCCACTGTTCGGCCTGCGGATCAGCCAGCAATTTCCTATAGAAAGCTACGGGCTACTGGGTTATGCCGTACTCAGTGCCCGCACCCTGGAGCATGCGCTGACCATCGTGCATGCCTACGGCGCTCTCGCCTACTCTGTTTTCGAAATCGACTATCACCGCGATGGGAAGCATGGCACGATCACCTTTAGTGCACTCGCGGACCTGCCAGAGGATCTGCTGGTGTTCTATTGCAGCCGCGATCTGGCGGGGGGTATGTATAGCTATGAAAGTGCCCTAAAGAGGCAGATT
>JBKDZQ010000354.1:0-5222 GCA_047971325.1 Parahaliea sp. | reverse complement strand
AACAACAAGGTACTGATGTTACTTAAGGTCATATGAGACTGAAGTCGATCAAGCTCGCCGGATTCAAGTCGTTTGTGGACCCGACCACGGTGAGTTTCCCCAGCAACATGTGCGCCGTGGTGGGCCCCAATGGCTGTGGCAACTCCAACGTGATCGACGCCGTTCGCTGGGTGATGGGCGAAAGTTCCGCGAAGAACCTGCGCGGTGAATCCATGACCGATGTCATCTTCAACGGCTCGGTCAGCCGCCAGCCGGTCGGCCAGGCCTCCATCGATCTGGTGTTCGACAACAGCGACGGCGGGGTGGGCGGCGAGTACGCCAGCTACGCTGAAATCTCCATCAAGCGTCTGGTGACCCGCGAGGGCCAGTCCGAGTACTTCCTCAACAGCACCCGCTGCCGCCGCCGGGACATCACCGATATTTTCCTGGGCACCGGGCTCGGGCCGCGCAGCTACGCCATTATCGAGCAGGGCATGATTTCGCGGCTGATCGAGTCCAGGCCGGAAGATCTGCGGGTGTTCATCGAGGAAGCGGCGGGCATCTCCAAGTACAAGGAGCGGCGCAAGGAGACCGAGAGCCGCATGCGCCGCACCCTGGAAAATCTGGAACGCCTCACCGACCTGCGCGACGAGCTGGGCCGCCAGCTCCAGCACCTGCAGCGCCAGGCCCAGGCGGCGGAGAAATACAGCGAGTACAAGCGCGAGGAACGCAGTCTGCGGGCCCAGTTGCAGACTCTGCAGTGGAGCGAGCTGGATGAACAGGTACGCGGTGCCAGCCAGATTATTGCCGAGCTGGAGGTGAAGCTGGAGTCGGTGCACGCGCAGCACCAGCAGGTGGATACCGCCATCGAGCAGTGCCGGGTGGAGCACAGCGACCGTAACGACGCCTTCAATCAGGTGCAGGCCACCTACTATGCACTGGGCTCGGAAGTGGCGCGCATCGAGCAGACCATCAAGCACCAGCGGGAGCGCGGCCGCCAGCTGCAGGACGACCTGGCCCAGACCCTCGCCAGCCTGGAGGAGTCCGAGGCTCACCTGGGGGGCGACCGGCGCCAGCTGGCGGACTGGGAGCAGGAACTGGCGACGCTGGCCCCCGACCTGGAGCTGCTGCAGGCGGTGGAGCAGGACTCGGCCGAGGCGCTGCTGGTGGCGGAGGAAGCCATGCTCGAATGGCAGCAGGGCTGGGACGAGTTCAACCACCGCGCCGCCGCGCCCCGTCAGCAGGCGGAGGTGCAGCAGTCGCGCATCCAGCACCTGGAGCAGGCACAGCAGCGCCAGAAGCACCGCATCGGCCAGCTGGAGCAGGAGCGGGCGAGCCTGGCCTGTGGGCCAGCCGACGAGGAAATCGACACCCTGCAGGAACAACTGGCCGAGACCGAAATGCTGATGGCCGAGCACGAGCAGCGCGGCGAGGTTCTGGCACAGGAGCTGCGCGGCCAGCGCGAGCGCGGTGAGGCGCTGTCGACGGAGCTGGACACGCTGCGCTCCAGCCTGCAGCAGAAGCGCGGCCGGCTGGCCTCACTGGAGGCACTGCAGCAGGCCGCCATGGAAGACAGCGACCAGGCGGTGGGGGCGTGGCTGCGTGGCGCGCAGTTGCAGGATCACCCGCGCCTGCTGGAACAGCTCTCCGTGGACGAGGGCTGGCAACTGGCGGTGGAAACCGTGCTCGGTGACGATCTGCAGGCGGTGTGCGTGGATGATATCGCCGGCCTTGGCGAGGGCCTGGCAGCGCTGGAGCGTGGCCAGCTGGCGCTGGTGCAGGCTGCCCCCACGGCGCCCGCCGCCAGCGCGAACTACCTGGCGAGCAAGGTGCGCGATGGTGGTCGTGCCGCCCACCTGCTCGGGGGGGTGCAGGTGGCGCAGGACTTGCCGGCGGCGCTGGCGCTGCGCGCTGGCCTGGCACCGGGCGAATCGCTCATCACCCGGGATGGCCTCTGGCTCGGCCCCAACTGGCTGCGGGTGAGCCGGGTGGCAGGGGAGCAGGTGGGGGTGATTCAGCGCCAGCAGGAGCTGGAGACCCTGAGCGCCGAAGTCACTGCCCTGGGTGGACAGGTCGAGATCCTGGAGGACGAGCAGCAGCTTGCCCGGGAGCGGCTGCGCAAGCTGGAGGAGCAGCGCCAGCAGGGCCAGCGCGAGCTGCAGGCGGCCACCCGCCAGCACGCCGAGGACAGCGCCCGGCTGTCGGCCCACCGGGCCAAAGCGGAGCAGCTCAACGCCCGCCGCGAGCGCCTGCTGGCGGATATCGAGGAGGCCCGGGCCCTGTTCGCCCAGGAGCAGGAGGCCATCGCCGAGGCCCGGCACATCCTGTCCGGGGCCATCGAGGGCATGGAAAGCGATTCCCGCGAGCGCGAGACCCTGCTGTCCAGCCGCGACCAGACCCGTGCCAGCCTGGACGCGGTGCGCCAGAAGGCGCGCCACGACAAGGACGCCGCCCACCAGTCGGCGATGCGCCTGCAATCCCTGCAAACCCGGCTCAACGCCGTGCGCCAGACCATCGAGCGCACCCAGGGGCAGGTGGCGGCGCTGCAGGAGCGGCGGGGGAGTCTGCGGGGCAGCCTGTCCGAGAACGACAACCCGCTGGAGGGCCTGCAGGTGGAGCTGGAGGCCCAGCTGGAATTGCGGCTGCAATCCGAGATCGAGCTGACCGAGGCCCGCCAGGCGGTGTCCGAGGTGGAGCACCGCCTGCGCCAGTCGGAGCAGCAGCGCGGGGCCATCGAACAGCGGGCCCAGGGGGTGCGCGGCGAGCTGGAGCAGCTGCGCCTGAAGCACCAGGGTCTGCAGGTGCAGCGCGACAACGTCCAGCGCCAGCTCAGCGAGGGCGAGCACGAACTCCAGCAGGTGCTGGACACCATGCCCGAGGGCGCCAGCCAGGGCGAGTGGCAGCAGGCACTGGAGCGGGTAGGCGCGCGCATCGCCCGGCTGGGGCCGATCAACCTGGCGGCCATTGACGAATACAGCCTGCAATCCGAGCGCAAGCAGTACCTGGACGCCCAGAACGAGGATCTGGAAACGGCCCTCGACACCCTGGAATCCGCCATTCGCAAGATCGACAAGGAAACCCGCAACCGCTTCCGGGAGACCTTCGACAGGGTCAACAGCGGCTTGCAGGAGCTGTTCCCGCGGGTCTTTGGTGGTGGCAGCGCCTACCTGGAAATGACCGGCGACGACCTGCTGGACACCGGTATTTCCATTATGGCCAGGCCACCGGGCAAGAAAAACAGTACCATTCACCTGTTGTCTGGGGGCGAGAAGGCGCTCACCGCCATCGCCTTGGTGTTTTCCATCTTCCAGCTCAATCCTGCACCTTTTTGTATGCTGGACGAGGTGGACGCACCGCTGGACGATGCCAACGTGGGGCGCTACGCGCGCATGGTGAAGGAAATGTCCGAGAAGGTGCAGTTCATCTACATCACCCACAACAAGATTTCCATGGAGCTGGCGGACCAGCTCATGGGGGTAACCATGCACGAGCCCGGCGTGTCGCGTCTGGTCACCGTGGATGTGGAGGAAGCGGCGGAACTGGCCGCGAGTTAATTGACGTCGAGTCAGCAAAATGGGCACAGGTATGATAGCGGACTTAACGGTACGGGACTGGATGATTGTCGTCGGCGGTGTGCTGATCGTGGGCGTGCTGCTGGAAACCCTGTGGCGACTGTTCAGGGACAGGCGCGAGACCGTGCGGCTGAAACTGGCCGAACCAGCGGCGGAGGAAGAGGGGCGCAGCCAGCGGGACGTCGATATCGCCTGGCTGAAGGAATTGCCCAACGGTGGCGCGCGGGTGGTGACGCGCAAACTGGCCGATGCATCGGAACAGGCCGCGACGGGGGATGGACCCACCGGACCGTCCGCCAGGCGGGAGCGGCCGACCCAACCCGGGCGCGTCGCGGTCCGGCCAGAGACCAAGGCGGAGCCCCAGGCCGCACCGGAACCCCGGCCGCAGGCCCCCCAGCCGCCGCCGGATGAGGTGGAACTGCTGGGGGGCATCAGCAGCAGGGACGAACCGGAAAACCTGGACTGGCTCGACGCTCTGGAAAAATCCGAACTGAAGAGGGAGCTGCCACCCAAGGCCCGCTTGCCCCGCGACGTGGACCCGGAAGTGTTCATGCTCAATGTGGTGTCGCGGGACCGCTCGGGCTTTCGCGGCGACGATATCATGCAGATCCTGCTCGCCTGTGGCCTGCGTTTTGGCGACATGAGCTTCTTTCATCGCCATGAGCACGACACCGGCCGGGGTCCCATCCAGTTCAGCGTGGCGAACATGCTGCAGCCGGGGGTGTTCGATATCGACAACATGTCGGACTTCAGTACCCAGGGCCTGGTGTTCTTCGTGACCCTGCCCGGCCCCGACGACATGATGAAAGCCTTCGACTACATGCTGGAAACCGCCCAGGCGGTGGCCCGCAATCTCAACGGGGACGTGCTGGACGAGACCCGCAGCGCACTCACCCGCCAGAGCCTGGAGCATTCGCGGCAGAAGATACGCGACCTGGAGCGACGCCTGCTGGCCCAGACCCGCTGAGGTTTCGGTGAGCAAGACCGAGATCGAGCAGCAGCTCGCGACCCTGCGCGAGCGCCTGGAGCAGTGGAATTACCAGTACTACGTGCTGGATGCGCCCACCGTTCCCGACGCTGAGTACGACCGCGGCATGCGCGCGCTGGTGGCGCTGGAAACCGCCCACCCGCACCTGCTGCGGGCCGATTCCCCCAGCCAGCGGGTGGGCGGCGAGCCCCTCAGCGGCTTCGCCCAGGTGCGCCACGAACTGCCGATGCTGTCGCTGGACAATGCCTTCAGCGACGAGGAGCTGCGCGACTTCAACCGCCGGGTGCAGGAGCGCCTGGACCTGCCGGCGGAGACCGAACTGGAATACGCCTGCGAGCCCAAGCTCGACGGCATCGCCGTCAGCCTGCTCTACCGCGAGGGCCTGCTGGAACGCGGCGCCACCCGCGGCGACGGCACTACCGGTGAGGATATCACCCACAACGTGCGCACCGTGCCGTCGATTCCCCTGCGCCTGCGCGGCAGTGGTTTTCCCCGGGTGCTGGAGGTGCGGGGGGAGATCTACCTGCCCCGGGCCGGTTTCGAGGCCCTGAACGCGCGCGCGCGGGAGGCGGGGGAGAAAACCTTTGTCAACCCGCGCAACGCCGCCGCCGGCACCTTGCGCCAGCTCGACGCCCGCCTGACCGCCCAGCGCCCCCTGCAGATGTGCTGCTACAGCGTGGGGC
>JBKDZQ010000353.1:0-4850 GCA_047971325.1 Parahaliea sp. | reverse complement strand
TGGCGCCTGAAACAGGCTCTGGGCCGGACGCTGGAGCGTCGCCCCGATCTGCTGCGGGAGCGGGTGATGACGCCCGAGGAAGAAACACTGCTCGCCGAGTATCTCAGTGAGAGAGACGGCGGGGAACGGTTTGACGCTTGACCATGAATTTTGACGATCCTAGCTGTGAAGCTACCCGTGAACAAGACAGGAGCACGCCATGAGCACCAACAAGATTATGTCTCAGCTCGACGCTGAGCAGATGCAAAAGGAACTGCCTGAGTTCAGCCCCGGTGACACCGTGGTTGTGCAGGTGAAAGTGAAGGAAGGCAACCGCGAGCGTCTGCAGGCCTTCGAGGGCATTGTCATCGGTAAGCGCAACCGCGGTCTCAACTCCGCTTTCACCGTGCGCAAGATTTCCCACGGCGTGGGTGTGGAGCGCACCTTTCAGAGCTACAGCCCGCTGGTGGAAAGCATTGCCGTCAAGCGTCGCGGCGACGTGCGCCAGGCCAAGCTGTACTACCTGCGCGAACTGAGCGGCAAGGCCGCCCGCATCAAGGAAAAGCTGGCCAACTGACAGTTCCGGCGCTCCCTACCAAAGCGGCCCGAGTGGCCGCTTTTTCGTTCCAGTGAAAATGCGGTGTGGACCGCCTCGAACCCCACCCGCTCCCAGGGCTCAGCGCGGGGCGAGCATGTTCTGCGCGAAGAAGGCGGCCAGGTCATTCCGCGCCGACAGGGGCAGCACCTGGGCCACATACTGGTCGGGGCGCACCACCACCACGGCGCCGTCGCGGTCGATCTCGCGGGCCGCGAAGATGTCCTGCGCCGGGATGGCGGCGTAGATCTTCTCGTAGTCGATCAGCTCGAAGGGCCCCACTCGTGGCAGGAAGACGCCGGGGATGTCCAGCACATCCACCTCGGAGTGATCCTGCTGGTAGATCACCTTTACGTCGAACACGCTGTCCGGGTCGCTGCCGCTGGGGGTGTAGATCAGTAGCGGTGAGTCGGTCGCACCGCCGAGCCACTCGGCCCAGGTCTTCAGTGCACTGTGGTCGGTGTCGGCAAAGGCGTAAATGCGCCAGCGGCCATCGGCCCGGGCGTGATGACCGAGATGGGTCGGTACCGCGTCGCCGATGCGCACCACCCGCGCCGACTTGAAGCGCTTGCCGATCGGGTAGCCGGCGGCCAGGGCCTGGTGGGTGTTCGCGCCGGTGATCATCGAGGGCTGGTACTGGGTCATGAAGCCGGCCGGAAATTCAGCGGTGGAGGTGTAGAACTCGGCAAGTTGTTCGGGACTGCCAAACTCCTCGGGCCTCTTCGCCATCAGGGTCGACCATTCGCGGTCGAAGTCGATTAGGTTCTGGGCCACCTCGTGGCGCTCGGCGGAGTAGGTCGCCAGCAGTGAAGCGGGGGCGCGGCCGGTGAGCACCGAGCCGAGTTTCCAGCCGAGGTTGAAACCGTCCTGCATGGACACGTTCATGCCCTGGCCGGCCTTGGCGCTGTGGGTGTGGCAGGCGTCGCCGCAGATGAACACATGGGGTGCGCGTTCGCTGCCGGGGTCGACATCGTCAAACTTGTCGGTGACCCGGTGGCCGACCTCGTACACCGACCACCAGGCCACGTCCTTGACCTCCAGCGAATAGGGCCGGATGATCTCGCCGGCCTTGGCGATGATGATCTCCAACGGAGTCTTGCGCACCTCGCCGGCATCGTTTTCATTCACCTCCCCCAGGTCGACATACATGCGAAACAGGTAGCCGCCCTCCCGCGGGATGTGCAGGATGCTGCCGGCCGCCGACTGAATGGCGCATTTGATGCGGATGTCCGGAAAGTCGGTAACGGCGAGTATATCCATCACCCCCCAGGCGTGCATCGACTGGCCGCCGATATGCTGACGGCCAATGGCATCGCGCACCCGGCTGCGGGCGCCGTCGCAGCCCACCACGTACTTCGCCCGGACCTGGCATTCCCGGCCCCGGTGCTCGCCGGCGCTGTGGCGCAGGGTGACCGTCACCGGGTAATCCCCCTCCTTGGCGATGTCGAGGCCGAGGAACTCATAACCGTAGTCCGGGGTGATGCGTCCCGGGGCGAGTTCTGCTGCCTCGGCGAAGTAGTCGAGCACTCGCGCCTGATTGACGATGAGGTGGGGGAACTCGCTGATACCCTTGGGGTCATCGTCGGCACGGGAGCTGCGCACGATCTTCGAGCGATCTTTGGGGTCTGGCGACCAGAAATTCATTTCGCAGATCTGGTAGGCCTCGGCGGTGATGCGCCCGGCGAAGCCGAAGGCCTGGAAGGTCTCGACGCTGCGGGCCTGGATGCCGTCGGCCTGACCGATGGGCAGGCGCCCGTCGCGGCGCTCGACCAGCCGCGTGGTTACACTGGGGAACTGCGACATCTGCGCCGCCAGCAGCATGCCCGCCGGGCCGCTGCCGACGATCAGTACATCAATCTCCCGGGGCAGGTAGGCGGGGCGCTGGAGCCCGGTGCCGGCAGCCGGGCGTACCCGGGGGTCGGTGGAGATGTAACCGTGGTGGTGGAATTGCATCACTGTTGTCCTCGCTTTCTTCCCGGCGGCTGCCGGGGCTTATTATTCAAGGGTAGACCTTGTTCGAATATGTACCATTTGAATGCATGTTATCCGACAGTTCAATGGCGCTGAATTAAGGATCACTGCCGCAGCGGTGATCCACAAACGGGGCCCCTGGTGCAATGCCAATGAAGTGGAGTATGCAACTCTGGAATGGGTTGACTGCTTCAATAATCGCCGGCTGCTGGAGCCGATCGGCAATATTCCCCCGGCGGAATTTGAAATGGTGTACTATCGCCAACGGGAAGAGTCAGCCAGGGTAGCTTGGCTCAAACAAATGAGCCTCCGGAAATCCCGGGGCGGTTCAGTAACAATGGGATCCCGATGCGTCGGAAGGCTCACGCCGGGTTCCGAGAGCGATCGAGGGGGCAGTTCTCTCGGTCGACTCACCCGGTTCCTCAAAGGAGGTTTTATGAAGATTCTGCATATCGATTGTAGTCCCAGGGCAGAGTCACACAGTCGTAGGCTTTCGGCGGCTATTGTGGAGCGCCTTTCCACCTTGGACCCTGGCGCGAGTATCACGCGTCGTGACCTCGGGCGGGAGCCGATCCCGCATACCGATCCCGACTACGCCAGTATGTTGTCTTCTCCTGGGAAACTTGATGCTGAGCAGTCTGTTACTGCAGTGCGACTGTCTGAGCAGTTGATCTCTGAGGTAGAGGCTGCTGATGTGCTCGTGATAGGTACGCCGATGAACAATTTCACGGTCCCGTCGGTGCTCAAGGCATGGATCGACCAGATTCTGCGCATAGGTCGTACGATCGGAGCGTCGTCCAGCGGAGAAAAGTTCGGTCTGCTCGAGGATAAGCCCGTGTATATCGGTATCGCCTCTGGAGGTGTTTTCGCAGGTGGTCATGCCCGGCAGCCGGATTTTCTTATTCCCTACCTGACAGCCGCTTTGGGTTGCGCGGGGCTGACTTCACTGCAGTTTTTCCCCTTGCAGGCGACAGCGTTTCTCGATGGTGACCAGCTGGCAGTTGATCGTGAGCGCCTGCTGGCAACGATGAACCTCACGCCGCTTGGAATGGGGGCGACAGATAACAAATCAGCTTGATCCGTTGCCTGCGCTGGGACAGCTTTCCGGCACAAATATTACGTCGTGATCTGGTCAGCCAGGTCTATGATTGACGCCATGCTGGGGGCGCAATATAAAAACAAGGAGCCCTGGAGGGCTCCTTGTGGATCAGTGAGGCTGGAAGCTTTTCAGGATGGATATCACCTGACTAGTCCAAATGTCACCTGTTGCCACACAAACCGCAGCCTTGTTACATCCGGTCGAGACCGGGAGCCACTGTTTGTGAGTTGCGGTGCGCTTGCTACATTGTACTAAACTTCCAGATTGGCCATTATTTCCACAATGGAAACAGCGATAACCGCGATAATGGTGCCGACCGCAGTGCCGACTTTCAGCGCATATTCGAACCGCCAGCGCCGGCTGTCCTTTAGGATCTGTCTGATCTCAAGGCGCAGCCGCCTGTTTTCCAGTGTCCTGCGCTCCAGTACCGGTGTTTGCCCGTTGCTGTCGCGTCCCGAAGGTGCTTCAGTTTCAGGTGGCACCGGTACAATAGTGATGTAACACTCGGGAGTCAGTGACACCCGAAGGGGAAGGTTTCCCCTGTTACCCCGCACATTGATTGAGAAATCAACATGCGCACTACTGTCGTTTTCCCCAGTCTTCAGATTCACCGCTTCTGCGGCGGACTGTATAATCTGGCGTGGACTGGGGCTGCCTGGATTTTCCATCAGGTTCCAGATTGCCTCATCGAGTACAATCGGGTAACGGAATGAGGGCACTGGTCCTCCATTGGCATATGCTAAACTGATCGCTTTAAAGATGTTGCTCATGGCCTTCTCCTTGATTTACGGATTGGTATAACCATTGAGCAGCATCGCCCATTGGGTAACAGAACCCAATGGGTTGTAAAAATCCGACCGGGTCGGATTTTTACACTGTGGAAATAACCACAGCTTCTCAATTGCTACGAAAAGTAGCCACCAAGAAATTTAATAATACGAAAATATTCCGTATCGTCAATTTAACATTTGTTACTTTGAATATATGTGATGATGTCGGGTAAATAAGCAATAGTGAAAATCGTGCTTTCGAAGCAGGGACGACTGAATATTTTTCATCACATTTATCCGTGAGTAGAATGGCATTGAATTAAGCCCCAGCAGTGTTGGGACGACGAGATAACTGCTTGAAAGTAAAAGAGAAGGTTGGCTGTAGCTGGTAAGATGTTTGGTGCGAAACATCCACCCTAACAGCCCGAGGCCAACC
>JBKDZQ010000352.1:0-2475 GCA_047971325.1 Parahaliea sp. | reverse complement strand
CAATAGCTGCGCTGTGTGCGGATTGAATTCCGACACTTTAATCATCGCGCGATTTCCCGCTGCCAGCACACCCGCCAGGCCGGAAAACACCAGGTTAACAGGAAAGTTCCACGCGGTGACGATGCCTACTACACCCAGCGGCTGATAGTGTATCCAGGCTTCACCCATCCTGGCCGATGACTCGCGGGGCTCTGGCTTCATCCATTCAGCCACTTGCGCCCTGGTTTTCTTCCAGGTAGCTATCGGTGATGCTATATCGAACCAACGGGGAAAATCCGCGCTGCGATGGCCGAACTCGGCGTTCAAAGCCTCCACACTGGCTTGTTCATGATCCACCAGCAAGCCAATTGCCTTGTCGAGCAGGGCGCATCGATACTCCGCCGTCCATGGCTCACTTGTCAGATGCGCAGTTCGCTGGCGGCTCAACAGGGTAGCTATATCGTGCATGAAAACTATCCATCAATAATGAATGACGCTTGGCTCCAGGGTGGGCATTCTCCGGTCTTTTTCGCGGCTACCCCGCGTGGGCCGAAAGTCAGGATCTCTTTCCGGGCTCGCACCCTGCCCTCATCTCGTGGAGCAATGGACCGACAACACCACGGTACTTTGGTCAGGTGCATTCATCCGCTTGCGAGTCGGTAGCGGAATCGGGAATTAAAGTGTTCTGGCAATCAACTCTTTCATCACCTCATTGCTACCCCCGTAGATCCTCATGGGTCGTGTATTGGCGTACAACCTCGCAATCGGGTATTCGAGCATATAGCCGTAACCGCCGTGCAGCTGGAGGCCTTCATCGACAATGGCGCAGGTCTGCTGGCTCAGCCACCATTTGGCCATCGCGGCGGTGGTTGGATCCAGTTCGCCGGATACCATTTTTCCCATGCAATCGTTCACAAAGGATCGCGCGATAGCCAGTGTCGTTTGCATTTCCGCCAGCCTGAAGCGGGTGTTCTGCATATCCAGCAAGGTCTTGTCGAAGAGCTTGCGTTCCCGGGCATACTTCACCGTTTCCTCGACCGCACGCTCCATAGCGCCCAGCGCATTCATCGAGATAAACATCCGCTCTTCCGGCAGCTGCTGCATAAGTTGAACAAAACCCATGCCCTCTTCCGTACCGAGTAGATTTTCAACCGGTACGCGCATGTCATCAAAGAACAGTTCCGAAGTGTCCTGGCCCTGCATGCCGATTTTGTCCAGAATACGACCGCGACGAAAACCCTTCAGGTCCTTGACTTCGAGCACCACGATCGAAATGCCCTTCGCGCCCCGAGTCGGATCAGTCTTGCAGACCAGCAACACCAGATCGGCCAGAAATCCGTTGGTGATAAACGTTTTCGAACCATTGATGACGTAGTGGTCTCCGTCGCGGATCGCCCGCGTTTTGATATTTTGCAGATCCGAACCGGCCCCTGGTTCTGTCATGGCAATGGCGCATACCAGCTCTCCGGTAGCCATTTTGGGCAACCAGCGCTGTTTCTGCTCTTCACTGGCATAGCGCAGGATATAGTGCGCACTGATCGCACTGTGTACGTTGGTGCCCAGGCTGGTCGCGATGGCATAAGCCAGTTCATAGCCAATGATGGCGTTGTGCGCATGACTTCCCCCGCCACCGCCATATTGTTCCGGAATTCCCGGGCACAACAGGCCATAGGATCCGGCTTTCAGCCAGGTTTCCCGGTCTACATGGTGCTGCTTCGCCCAGCGTTCTTCATTGGGAACCAGCTCTTCCCGGGCGAAGCGGCGTACTGTATGTTGAAACAGCGCAAGATCTTCCGTCATCCACGCCGGTGTATTCGGTTGCATATTGCCTTCCCTTCAATCCGTTTGTGCCGTAGCAATAACCAGCCCACTACCCTCCATATGTCATCGCCTGTCGTTCTCAATTGCCTGCACATCGGGACAGGTTAAAGACCGGCCGCTGGAAAATCTGCTGGTCCAGTCTGGCGATGTTAGCCATGGACAGCGGGCACAACGTCGATCAAAGGAACCAATTTGGGATTAAACTTGCCTCACCCCACCACCTGCCCACCCGAAAGGAAGGGTTCGCAAAAAGAATTTAGCAGCCAAGAATAAAAAAGTTGAAACTATATAGAAGGAATATACTGGTGGGCTATGGTTCTGTACTGAAATCGCGGCGCAAGATGGCCCGCGCCGCTTCCTATGCACAGTGGCACAAGGCCGCGCTGGAGCACGATCAATGCGCCGGATTGGATAGCTGGCGCAAGGACGACAGTAGCCGTCTCTACGATTTTAATTCCATTCGAGCCCGCCTTGGCCACCTGAAATATCTGCGCCGCAAGCAGGACAATCGGGGTTTACTGTTTGCGCTCAACGAAGGGATTCACGGCAATATGGACGGGATGGGCAACGAACGGCTGTATTTTTACGCAAAGGCCGGTACCAAAAAGCTGATCGACGACTATGTCCGGGAGATCGGCGACGCACTGGAGTACCTGGCCAGCTCGACCGTCAAGG
>JBKDZQ010000351.1:0-3756 GCA_047971325.1 Parahaliea sp. | reverse complement strand
CGCGCACGGTGTCCCTGGATCTGGTCCTGCGCCCGGGGCAGGCCGTGGAGATCATCGACCACCGCGCGCTGGTTCAGCGCTATTGGCTATGAATCCAATAGCGCTTAGTTTGGTTCATCGTCCGATGCAGACGCCGGTTCAGGTGCTTGACCATGCAGCATTGGCTTTAAACCCGCCCGCTGGTTTCTCCGCCCGCGGGGCTGTGGGTATAATGGCGCCATCTCTCTGTGACAGGAAACAGCTGTGCTGGAACTGGTGACGGCAGGCGGCTGGCTGATGGTGCTGATCCTGCTTTGCTCGATCGTCGCGCTGGCGATCTGCCTCGAGCGCTTTTACACCCTCAACCGGAAGAAAATTGCCCCGCCCCATCTGCTGGCCACGGTGTGGAAACAGCTCAAGGCCAGTGAAATTGATGCCGCGCGCCTGAAAACCCTGCACCAGTCATCGCCGCTGGGGCGCATTCTCGCCGCTGGCCTTGGCAATGCCACCCAGGGGCGTGACGTAATGAAAGAGAGCATCCAGGAAGCCGCCAGCGTGGTCGTCTACGAGCTGGAGCGCTACCTCAACACTCTGGGCACCATCGCCGCGGTGGCACCGCTACTGGGGCTGTTGGGCACCGTGGTGGGCATGATCAAGGTGTTTGCCGAGATCATGGTCCAGGGTACCGGCAATGCCAGCGCCCTGGCGGGGGGCATTTCCGAGGCGCTCATCACCACCGCCGCGGGACTTGCCGTGGCCATTCCGGCGCTGGTGATGCACCGCTTTTTCCTGCGCCGCATTGACGGTATCGTGGTGGAGCTGGAGCAGGAAACCATCAAGTTGGTGGACGCCCTGCACGCGAAAGACAGCCAGGAAGCAGGCCATTGAAATTCCACCGCCGCGCGCGCGAAGAGGTCGGCATCAACCTGACACCGCTGATCGATGTGGTGTTTCTGCTGCTGATCTTCTTCATGGTGTCCACCACCTTCACCCGCGAAACCCACCTCAGCATCGACCTGCCGGAAGCCTCCGGCGAGCCGGGTGAGATCAGCGGCGACCAGCTGGAGGTGCTGATCGACGAAGCTGGCGCCTACAGGGTCAATGGCCTGCCGCTGGTCGACAGCAACCTGCGTACCCTGCAGGCCGCCATCTACAAAGTGTCCGCTGGCGACACCACCCTGCCCATGGTGATTACCGCCGACGCCGATGCCCGCCACGAGGCGGTGGTGCGCGCCATGGACGCCGCCGGCCAGATGGGTTTTGTGCACCTGACCATCGCCACCCGGCAACCTCCCGCCGTGGCCGCCGCGGAATAGGGCGCGGCGATGGCAAAGGCGCGTTTCGAGGGAACGCCGAGGGCGGGGCGTATGAGCGACTGGGAGCTGTACAAGCGCCTGCTGGCCTACGTGGCCCCCTACTGGTATCTGTTCGCCCTCAGCCTGGCGGGCTACATCGTCTACTCCATCGGCAATGTCGCGCTCGCGGACATGATGCAGTTCCTGCTGGACTCGCTGAACGCCTCCGACAGTCCCGACAAGGGCATCGTGGCGGGTTTCGTCTATCGCACCTGGTACACCGGCGAGATAAGCCGGCTGGAATTCGTGCGCATCGCCCTGCCGGTGTCGGCGGTGCTGATCGCCTTCGTGCGCACCATGGGCTACTTTGTCGGCACCTATTTCATGAGCCACGTGGCACGCAACCTGATCCACCAGCTGCGCTGCGAACTGTTCAACAAGATGCTGGAGGCTCCCAGCACCTACTACGACAACCACAGCCAGGGCGCCCTGATCTCCAAGATCACTTTCAACGTGGAGCAGGTGACCGGCGCCGCCACCAAGGCGCTGACGGTGATCGTGCGCGAGGGGCTGACGGTGGCCGCCCTGCTGGCCTACATGCTGTACCTGAACTGGCGCCTGTGCCTGGTGTTCTTTGCCGTGGCGCCCTTCATCGCCCTGGTGGTGAGGGTGGTGGGCAAGCATTTCCGGCGCTACAGCCGGCGTATCCAGGCGTCCATGGGCGATGTTACCCAGGTCAGCAACGAGAGCATCGGCGCCTGGCGCGAAGTGCGCATCTTCGGTGGCCAGGCACAGCAGCAACAGCGCTTTCGCGACGCCAGCGAATACAACCGCAACCAGACCCTGAAACTGGCCTTTGCCGACGCCCTCAGCACACCGGTCATCCAGACCCTGCTGGCGGTGGCGCTGGGGGCCCTGGTGTGGTTCGCCCTGAGTCCGGATATTCTCAGCGGTTTCACCGCTGGCTCGCTGGTGGCCTTCCTCACTGCGGCGGCCCAGCTGGGCAAGCCCATTCGCCAGCTCAGCGGCGTACAGAGTGTGATCCAGCGCGGTCTGGCCGCCTGTGAGGACATTTTCCACCAGCTCGACCAGGACTCCGAGCGCGACACCGGTACCCGGGAGATCGTCCGGGCCGAGGGCGATATCCGCTTCAGCGGGGTGAATTTCGCCTACCCTGGCAACAGTGACGATGTGCTGCAGGATATCGACCTGCACATTCCCACCGGCGCCACCGTGGCCCTGGTGGGGCGTTCCGGCAGTGGCAAGAGCACCCTGGTGCAGCTGCTGGCGCGCTTCTACGACTGCGACCGGGGCAGCATCACCCTGGACGCAGTGCCACTGGACCAGTACCGCCTGGCCAGCCTGCGGGCCCAGCTGGCAGTGGTATCCCAGGACGTGACCCTGTTCAATGACAGCGTGCGCAACAACATCGCCTATGGCGCCCTGGCCGGCGCCTCCCGCGAGCAGGTACTGGCGGCCCTGGGTGCCGCCAACGCCCTGGAATTCGTCGAGCAGTTGCCGGCGGGACTGGACACGGTACTGGGCGATGACGGCAGCGGCCTCAGCGGCGGCCAGCGCCAGCGCCTGGCCATCGCCCGGGCCATCCTCAAGGACGCACCGGTACTGATCCTCGACGAGGCCACCTCGGCCCTGGACAACGAATCCGAGCACCGCATCCAGCGCGCCCTGGAAAATGTGATGGCCGGCCGCACCACCATCGTCATCGCCCACCGCCTGTCCACGGTCGAACACGCCGACTGCATCGTGGTCATGGACCGGGGGCGGATCGCGGCCCGGGGCAGCCACAGCGAGCTGCTGGCCCAGGGTGGCATCTACGCCCAGCTCTATCACCAGGCCTTCGCCGACTGATGTCACTGGCCAGCCGCCTGCAGCGGGACTGGTATCAGGGCGCCGCCTGGCTGTGGTTGCTGCGGCCGCTGGAAGCGCTCTACCGCGGCCTTGGCGCGCTGCGCCGCTGGCTCTACCGCCGCCGGCTGCTGAGCTCCTATCGCGCCAGTGTGCCGGTGGTGGTGGTGGGTAACATTACCATCGGCGGCACTGGCAAGACACCGGTGGTCATCGCCCTGGTGGAGGCCCTGCGGGCAGCCGGAGCGCGCCCGGGGGTGGTCAGTCGCGGCTATGGCGGCAGGGCGCCGCACTATCCCCTGGTGCTGGTGGCCGGGGTCAGCGCCGCCGAGGCCGGTGATGAACCCCTGCTGATCTTCCAGCGCAGCGGTGTACCCTGTGCGGTGGCGCCGGATCGGCCGGCGGCGGTGCGCGCCCTGGAGGGGGGCGATGGGGTCGACATCATCATCAGCGATGACGGCCTGCAGCATTACGCGCTGGGCCGCGACTGCGAAATCGCCGTACTCGACAGCGAGCGCGGCACCGGCAACGGTTTCTGTCTGCCCGCCGGCCCCCTGCGGGAGCCGGTGTCGCGCCTCGCGGCGGTGGATTATGTCCTCTACCGGGGCAGCGCCGA
>JBKDZQ010000350.1:0-3748 GCA_047971325.1 Parahaliea sp. | reverse complement strand
GGGTAGGCCTCGGCGTGGATGTAGGAAATTTCCTTCAGCTTGAGCGCGCCTTCCAGGGCCACCGGGTACTGGATGCCACGGCCGAGGAAGAGAGCATGCTGTTTGAGGATGAAGTGTTCGGACAGGCGCTTGATGGCGCCGTCCAGTTCCAGGGTGCGGGTCACGCAGTCCGGCAGCTGGTGCAGGGCGTTGAGCAGCTTCGCTTCATTGCCGGCGCTGAGCCCGTGGCGCCGGCCCAGCACCATGGCCAGCATCAGGAAAGCGACCAGTTGCGTGGTAAAGGCCTTGGTGGAGGCGACGCCGATTTCAGCGCCGGCGCGGGTAAGAAAGACCAGGTCAGATTCACGCACCAGCGAGCTGTGGTCCACGTTGGAGATGACCAGCGAGCCGACAAATTCACCGGCTTCCTGGCCGCGCAGGGCTGCCAGGGTATCGGCGGTTTCACCGGACTGCGACACGGTTACCAGTAGGGTGCCTTCGCGCCGGGCGCGCTTGCGATAGCGAAACTCGGAGGCCACTTCCACCTCGCAGGGCACACCGCACAATTCCTCCAGCCAGTAGCGGGCCACCAGGCCGGAGTGGTAGCTGGTACCACAGGCGACGATCTGCACCGCCCGGGTCTGGTCGAACAGCGCGGCAGCGCCTTCGCCAAAGCGGGTGTCCTCGATGCGATGCCCGCCCTCGGCGCCGAGGGTGGCCGCCAGGGCCCGGGGCTGTTCGTGGATCTCCTTGATCATGTAGTGCTCGAAGCCGCCAAGGTCCACGGACTCGACCGCTTCGGACACCCGTGCATGGGCGCGCTGCACCGAATTGCCGTCGGCGTCTTCCACATACAGGCTGGTGGCGCTCATCTCCACCATGTCGCCCTCTTCCAGGAAGATAAAGCGGTCGGTGACCTGGCGCAGGGCGAGCGGGTCGGTGGCGAGTAAGTTTTCCCCAATGCCGATGCCGATCACCAGCGGACTGCCGGCCCGGGCGGCCACCACCCGGTCGGCATTGGCGGTGTCGATCGCGGCGATGGCATAGGCGCCTTCCAGTCGCGCCACGGTGTTTTTCAGCGCCGTGAACAGTTCCTCGCCGGCTTGCAGTTGCTGGTGCAGCAGGTGGACGATGACCTCGGTATCGGTCTGGGACTGAAATTCGTAGCCCGCGGCACGCAGTTCCTCACGCAGCGGCTCGTGGTTCTCGATGATACCGTTGTGCACCAGCGCCACCCGGTTGTCGGAGAGGTGGGGGTGGGCGTTGGCGGCGGAGGGTTCGCCGTGGGTGGCCCAGCGGGTGTGGGCGATGCCGACGCAACCCAGGTGCGGGCTCATGGCCTGGGCCTGCTCCAGTTCCGCCACCTTGCCCAGCCGCTTGTGCAGCAGCAGCTGGGCCTCGGCGTCGATCAGCGCCATGCCGGCGGAGTCATAGCCCCGGTACTCCAGCCGCCGCAGGCCCTCCAGCAGAATTTCCGATACTTCCCGCCGCGCGGTCGCCGCCACAATGCCACACATCGTCAGTGTTCTCCCTGATTGTCCCGTCCCGGTCGTTGCCAACCGCTGATATTGCGCTGGCGGCCACGTCCCACCGCCAGCTCGTCTTCACCAACAGCCTTGGTGACCGTTGAGCCAGCCGCCACAAAGCCGCCCGCGGCAATGCTGAGCGGTGCCACCAGCGTACTGTTGGAACCGACGAAAACGCCATCACCAAGTTCGGTACGATGTTTGTTTACACCGTCGTAATTACAGGTAATGGTACCGGCACCCACGTTGACCCCGGCACCCATGGCGCAGTCGCCGACATAGGACAGGTGGTTGACCTTGCTGCCTTCGCCGATATGGGCTTTTTTGGTCTCCACGAAATTGCCGACCCGGGCCCTGTCTTCCAGCCGGGTACCGGGGCGCAGGCGGGCGAAGGGGCCGACATTGCAGTTGGCGCCAAGTTGCGTCTCTTCCAGGTGACTCATGGCGTGCACCGCCGAGCCGGCACCCACCCGGGTGTTGATCAGGACGCAGTTGGGCCCGATACTGACGTTGTCACCGAGTTCCACATCGCCTTCGAACACCGCGTTGATATCGATGCTCACATTGATACCGCAGCGCAGCACTCCGCGTATATCGATGCGCGCCGGATCCGCCAGGCTGACTCCCGCGTGCAGTAGTTGCCGGGCCTGGCGCTGCTGGTATTCGCGTTCCACCTGGGCCAGCTGGAGCCGATCGTTGACACCGAGTATTTCCATTTCCGTGGGCGCCTGGCAGGAGGCAACGGCCAGTCCGTCGGCCACCGTCATGGACAGTACATCCGGCAGGTAGTATTCGCCCTGGGTGTTGGCATTGCCCACCCTCGGCAGGTAGTCGGCCAGCAGGGCCGCGGGCGCGGCCATCACCCCGGTGTTGATCTCTTTGATAAGGCGCTGCTCGGCGCTGGCGTCTTTGTCTTCGACCACACCCAGCAAGGCGCCGGCGTCGCTGCGCAGGATTCGTCCGTAGCCGCTGGAATTGTCGAGCTCAGCGGTAAGCAGGGCCGGACCGTTCATGGCCTGGGCCACCAGCGGCGCCAGACTCTCGGCGCTGATCAGCGGTACGTCGCCGTAGAGCACCAGCACCACCGAGTCCCGCTGCACCCCGGGCAGCGCCTGCAACACGGCATGGCCAGTGCCCAGCCGCTCGCTTTGCAGGGCCCAGTGCAGGGACTCACCCGCCAGCGCTGCCTGCACCTGTTCGGCGCCGTGACCGATCACCACGTGAATGGCCTTTGGCTCGAGACGGCGAGCGGTGTCGATGACGTGGCGGAGCATCGGTCGTCCCGCTACCGGGTGCAGTACCTTGGGCAGGGGCGAACGCATGCGCGTACCCTGGCCCGCGGCGAGGATGACAACTTCAAGATTCATGCGCTTCCTCCCTGAATTCTGGCGGCAGAGCGCCCGGTGGACGCTTTCGGTCCGTGATGATTGCCACAGCGCAGTGGGTTCATGTTAGCCAAGAGCATCTTTATAACAATGCTTTATGTCACATAAAACCCAACATTTCCAAACTGGAGACAAAGTCTCATTTGGAAGTGACAACTGAATATAAAACTGGCGAACAGGATGTCTGTCCGAAGTTCTTCGGGAGACAAAAAACCCCGGCGGACCGGGGTTATCGGAATTTGGCTGGCGATATCAGCCGCGGCCGGCGCGGTTTTTCATCTTGCGCAGGGTAGCCAGCTGGGCGGCAGCCTCGGCGAGCTGGGCCGAGGCGCGACTGTAGTCGAATTCGCCGCTCTGGTTGGCCAGGGCGTGTTCCGCCTCCCGGCGGGCCTCTTCGGCGGCGGCCTCGTCCACATCGTCGGCGCGCAGGGCGGTGTCGGCGAGAATCGTGACCACGCCGGGCTGCACTTCCAGGAAACCGCCAGACACGTAGTACACCTGCTCTTCGCCACTTTGGGTGACGATGCGCACCGGGCCGGGCTGGAGGTCGTGGGGTGGACCTTCCGCGCCGAGAATGCCTTCCTACCGACCGAATTCGCGTCGTCAGCTGATCCGGGCCAGTACGGCGACCTGGTGGGCGAAGTCCAGATGTTCCTGGCCGCGGGGATGGACCACTTCTTCACAGACCATCCAGACCTGTCGGTGGCGATCGGGCGTCATGGCTGACGCAGAGTCACCCGCGCCCGCTCGGTGACGCACTTGGTCAGCACCTCAAGCGTTCGTGAAGGCAGCCGCGAGCTCAACCAATGCAGCGGGACATCGTGCTCGGCCCGGGGTCCGACGGTCACCAACTCCCCA
>JBKDZQ010000349.1:0-3116 GCA_047971325.1 Parahaliea sp. | reverse complement strand
GTCAGTATCCAGGAGCGCGCCTATACCAGTCCGATCTGGTATTCGCCAGAAGCCGGGTAAGCCAGGCATATTGAAAGTGATAATAATTTTCATTATTATCAATGAGGGGCGAGGGACTGGCCCCCGTCACCTTTCAGGAGCCCATGAAGATGAGAATCATCAGAATATTGTTTGCGGCGAGCCTTGTGGTCCTGGCCGCCGGTACCACCGCCGCCGAGAACTGCAGTATTACGGTGGACAGTACCGACACCATGCAGTTCGACACCAAGGACATTGCCATTCCCGGTGCCTGTGAAGAGTTCACCGTCAATCTCACCCACTCCGGGCAGCTGCCGAAAAATGTCATGGGCCACAACTGGGTGCTCAGCAAATCCGCGGATGCACAGGGTATTGTATCCGCGGGCGTGGCTGCCGGTCTCGACAACAACTATCTCAGGCCCGGCGATGAGCGGGTGATCGCCTATACCGCGGTTATCGGGGGTGGCGAGGAAACCTCGGTGACCTTTCCTGTAAGCCAGCTGTCTTCAGGCGAGAAATATACTTTTTTCTGCTCCTTCCCCGGCCACATTGCCATGATGATTGGCAGCGTAACAGTTAACTAGCGCCAGAGCGCGCAGCCCGTAGCCGGAGGCATTTCGGCCGCGGGCATTGTCAATAAAAGCAAGAGAGCGCGGTTGGGAAACCTCGATCGCCTGCGTTGCGCTGGAATGCGCTGATGCGGGCGGCTGGTTTTAGCCGCGTTATTTCCTCGTGGCTTTCGGCGTTGTCGCCTTTGTGATGCGCGCCACGAAGCCAGCCCGGCCAGCCCGCAGAATGTGTCCGGTTTCTCACTATACGCAGCCAGACGCTGCATCTCCCGCCACTCCACAATAGAGTGGACAGCATAGTAAACACAAACAAACGGGGACAGTTGCTATGCCTACCATGCCAGCCGCGGGAGTATGCGAGACAATGAGGACAGATCGGGAGCGGGCTTCCCGTTTTGGTGACCCGCTCAATTTTGCCATGATTTTGGGGGGTGTAGCCCTTATCGCCCATGCCCTGGGGCCGCTGGTTGCCGGTGGCGCCCTGTTTCTGATATGGGGCTGGACGTCCTATTCTCACCGGGAGAGCGAACGTATTGTCCTGAAGGCCGCCGGGATTATCCAGGCTGCCGAGACCATCGATGGTGATGATTCGGGATGTGTCAGGGCGCAGCCTGTGGCAAGCGAAGTTGCCGAGTTGCGACAGCAGGTCCGTCAGCTCGATGCGCGGTTGCAGGAGGTGGAGCGCTCGCTGCATTCCTGATGCCTTGGTCGAAGCCGGCGGCGGTTGCTGACATCAGTTGCAGGCACGAGGCCTCGTTGGGGAACCGCCGGGACAGACGCGTGCGCCAGCGGATCTCCTCATTCAATCGCTCCACCACAGCGGCAATCAAAGCCCTGGCTTCTTGATCCTCGTCCACCAACGGCAGTTTGCGCCAGGCAGCCAGCATGTGCCACAACCGATCCCACGGGCTGCTTTGCTGGCTGTCCAGCACGTCAAGGACCGGCTCCATGGCAGGCAGGCCTGCGCTGACCCAAATCCCTCAGCGATGCAACCGCAACAACTGATCTACAATCCGCTCCAGCTGCTTCAGGTTGTTGCACTCCGCCGCGATATGGCAGGCACTTAGGTAGCGCAGCATTTCCGAATCCCCGGTGCCCCAGGCGCGGCGTGACTCGGGGTTGAGCCACAGCACCCGCCGGGCGCGCTGGTAGATGCTCTGCATGAGTTCCAGTTTCGGGTCGCCACCGTTGTTGCGGGCGTCGCCGAGCATGATCACGGTGCTGCTGCTGTTGATGTCGTTGAGGGCCAGTTCGGCGAAATCCATCAGGCTGTTGCCGTAGTCGGTGCTGCCGCCAAAGCGCCAGTTGGCCAGTTCGATGGCGCGCTCCACCGGGTGCTCCCGGAACAGTTCGCTGATTTCACCCAGGTGGCTGGAAAAGGCGAAGCTGCGCACCCGCGGCAGTACGTCCTGCAAGCTGTAGAGAAACAGCAGCAGGAACTTGGCGTAGGCGGCGACGGAGCCGGACACGTCGCACAGGGCCAGTATCTGCGGCTTGTCGCGGCGTACCCGGCGCCAGTGGGTGTGGAACATGACGCCGTCACTGGCGATGCCCCGGCGCAGGGTGCGGCCCATGTCGAGCTGGCCGCGCTTGTGCACCCTTGGCTTGCGCGCGTAGCGGGCGGCCAGTTTGCGCGCCATCTTGCGCACCAGTTCCCGCACTTCGTCGGTGTAGCGCTGTTCCAGCTGGTTGAGGCGGGTGCGGCTGAGAATGTCGTCCATGAACTGGCGATAGTGCCCCTGCGCCTGCAGCAGGTATGCCTGTTCCACCCGCGCCCGCACCTGCTCGCGCAGGCTGTCGCGGTAGCCCTTGAGCAGTTCCAGCAGGGGGCTGCCGGCGCGCTCCAGGGCGATGATGGCCTCGCGCAGGACGTCCTCGCCCAGGGCGTCCAGCATGCGCCGGGTGTACTGGCCCTTCTGGGTGAACATGCGGATATTGCCAAGCCCGGTGGCCGCGGCGGCCTGGCCCATGGCCAGCGACAGCTCGGTGCGGTCGTTGGCCAGCAGTTGCTGCAGCAGCGGGGTGTCCAGGGCCCGCTGCAGCTCGGGAATCTCGGTGGCGCCGGCCTGCAATTGCCGGCCATCTTCGGTGGGGTGTTCGCCCTCGCTGTCTTGCGCTGTCACGGCTGGCGCTTCCTTGCGGCCCGCCAGGCTGGCGCTGAAGTACTGGTCGAAGCAGCGCAGCACAATGGCTTCCTCGCGGGCGCTCTTGGCCAGGGTCAGGGCAAGGCCGTCGCGCAGGCGGCCGCGGTCGGCGTAGCCCAGAGTGCTGGCCACGGCCATGGCGTCCAGCGTCTCCGCCGGCGACACGCGCACGTCGTGGCTGCGCAGCAAGTGGATGAAGGCGCCAAGGCTGGCCTGCACCTCAGCCCCCGGTGGCGGGGCGCAGCAGTTCGCCCAGCCCGGACTGGGCGTTCTGGATGTCGTCCTCGAACTTCAGCAGCACGTTGAGGGTGCTGCGCACCAGGTCCTGGTCCAGGCTGTCGGCGTGCAGCAGCAGCAGGCTGCGGGCCCAGTCCAGGGTTTCGGA
>JBKDZQ010000348.1:0-16017 GCA_047971325.1 Parahaliea sp. | reverse complement strand
GTTTCAGATGATGGGGGCGGTAGCCCCTTTTCATCCAGATATGGTGCATGTGTGCCCACTCGCGGGAAAAGGCATGTCGATCAATATAGAATTCAAGTGGACTACCGGATGTCCCGCCAGTGTTGATTTTCAATCCCGAACAATTATCTGAAAGCCGATTTTCGAAATCGACTCCCTTAAGATCGCTTTTTGTCACTATTGGAACGTTCTTCCAATCTTCCAGCTTCCGGAAAGAAGCTGGATCATAGCCGTGATTGCGGTAGTGCCGGCGATAAAATGTGACATGCCGGTCCGCATACAGCAGGATTTTTCTTAGCCTCTCAAACAAGCGCTTCTCGCGCTCTTCGCGGGAAATATGCGCAAATGCCTCAAGTTCCGACTTTGAGCTGTGATACCTCCATCCAAGACGCATGGAAAACGGTACCCATACCAGATGCCGGCCAATGGGCTCCGGCATGTGTTCTATTGCGCTTTTTATACGCAATCGCACACTGGTTATTGGCTGGACAGACCCGGCTGCACGACTTCCAGAAGCCATCCTTAGTTACTCCGCCGTTCGAAAAGCGCCAAGCTGTGTTTGATCGCCACTATCGCCGGGTGTCGCCAGCGAACATATTGATCAAACAGCCCATTTAACCATCGAGCGTTTGGGTCGGCATAAACAGGAAGCGCTTTCCTCTTAAGACGATTGCGGGAAAACCATGTGCGATAGGCTGACGCGGAAAAACCCGCATAAGGGGTCAATACAGACAGATCGCTGTCTGGCGCAACACTCTCGCTTCGATCGAAACCAATAGCATGACTGTCACGGTCATAGAAAAACCAGTGCAGCTGCGCAGGACGATCGGGATGCCACTCGAGTGCCACCTGAGGAGATGCGTATTCGGGAAAGTTCAGCCTGCCACCGAAGAAGACTCCCTGGGGCAGCCACCAGTTGCCGATGCTATAGGCGATCAGTCGACCACGGTGAAATTCGATGCCACCGACACAATGCGGATGGTGGCCAATCACCGCGTCTGCACCCGCCTCGATTGCCGCGAACGCCACCTGTCTGTGGGCTGGCTGCGGGTGTGGCTCAAGCTCAAAATTCCAGTGCAGCAAGGGGATAATAATGGCATCAGGATATTGCGCACGCAGCGCTCCTATACGCTCAACAACACTGCGCGGACAGAATGGCTGCGTGCCCGGCCGCCCCTGCAATGCAGGGACACACTGAATGGTTGACCAGCCAAAAGCAACAAAAACGTAGTTTCGCCCCGCGTGCTCAATATGTGCAGGTTCCGCGGCCTCCGCCAGATTACCGCCTGCGCCGACCGGTGTGATACCAACAGCGGCAAGCTCTCGTCTGGTATTGACCGGACCATCCGCAAGATCGCAGATATGGTTGTTGGCAAGACCGGCGACGCAGGTTCCGATATCGGCCAGCGCTGGCAGCACAGACCGGTGATTGAAGAGTCTGTGCTCGCCTGTCCAATGCGTATCACCTGTCAACGCACCCTCAAGATTCACCACCGTGGGCTGGCTATCGACGGCATTTCTCAAGGCGGACCAGTCCGGGGGGCTTGAGAAGGGATGCGCAATATCGCCAAGGAAGATCATCCAGCCACCCCATCCAGCGCAGCTTCAAATAACCTGCGATTGGCCACCAGCAATGCTTCGGATCTGACAAAACGCTGCGCATAGTCAAGTGCCGCATTCCGACGAGCTGCAGCATCCGTCGCCTTCTCGTGATACAGCCGCTCGATCACGGCAACATAGGGCTCGGCGTCAACCAGGGGGTAAACCCAACCAGCGCCCTGCGCTTCCAGATCCTGCCATGGTGTCCGATCGCTGATCAGCGCCGGCGTACCAGCACCCAGGGCTTCGATGATGACATGACCAAAATTCTCCCCCTGCGTGGGCAGAAAAAACAGATCGTGCTGCGCCATGACGCCGGGAACCTCTGAGGCCGGAATCGTGCCGTGATACTGCACACGAATGTGGGGCGGCAACACGGCAATCCGTGATTCGCACGCCGCCCAGTATTTCGGCGCATCTACAAAGCCAACCAGCGAACACTCAACCGGCACCGAACAACGCTCCAGTACATCGACAACAAAACTGAGATTTTTCATCGGCGAAATACGTGAAAGAAACAGCAAGCGCAGCGGTGCGCCCGGCAGCCGTGGCACATGGGCCAGGCACTCATGATGCTTGCGTGGCAGGTTCGAGGCGATGCAAACCGAAGCCCGGGCACCAAATATGTGTCGGATATCGCGCGCCTCATGCGCGCTGGACGCATGCCATAGCACATCGCGATACAGCCTTAGCAACCGCGCCACGGTCAGAAACAGTTTCTTCTTGGCCGCCTTCAGCGCCAGCGCCCCCTC
Organism: Parahaliea sp.; assembly: GCA_047971325.1. Taxonomy (GTDB): domain Bacteria; phylum Pseudomonadota; class Gammaproteobacteria; order Pseudomonadales; family Halieaceae; genus Parahaliea. The sequence goes on along the minus strand of JBKDZQ010000348.1, from coordinate 13,648 downwards.
CGAAAACTCGCCACGCGGCGCGACAATAACGGGTTTTCGCGGTGCGAGGCCAAGACGCATCGCCAGCAGCGGATAGATACCGAAACAGGGCTGGAAGAAACTGTTGAGATAGATCGCATCGTGCGGCGTTTCCCGCATCAATCTGGCTACCGCCATCAGTGTCTGGCGCTCCGGTGCCAGATACCAGACCCTTGCCCCGCCAACGGTGGACCATTGCCCCGGCGCGATCCCGGCATAGGCGGTCTCATCTCCCGAATCGCGGTCACGGGTTACGATGCGAAAATCAAAACTCTCTCCCAGATGGCCGACGATGTTGGCAACGCTCTGCAGTGGGCCGCCGGCCTTGTAGCCTGGCAAATAGGTATACACAAAGCTCAGTATGGTCGTCACAACACTGGCTCTTTCACATTTTCCATTCGTGCCACCATCAACTGGAAGTCACCGGTCGCTTTGCAGGTGCTATCGCCAGCTTCCCGGTGATCCGGGCGATAGCAGGGCGGCCACTGTTGCTGGCGGAAGCCAGCGCCCAGGCAAGCAGAATGAGCACGAGCAGCCCCATTCCCCCCGGGGAGAAAAAGGTGTTCTCTCCCATATTCAGCAGGAAGATGACCGCCACCACGGTGAACGCGGCAATGCCGCCTTGGGAACTTCTGCGGAACAGCATCCAGAGATAAAGGCCAACAATCACCAGGCCTGTCAAACCCAACTCCTCCACCACCGCCACCGGCAGTACGCCTTTTTCCACGCTGGCGCCAACCGGCAGCCCCAGCAACGGATCACGTTTGATGGCCATTTCATGAGGGTTGGATGCCACACCAAATCCAATACCCAACAAGGGATGCGCCTTGATATTGCGCCACATCTGGTCGATAAGACCTCCCCGGGAGCGGTCATAGGCCTCCATGAGGCCAGAGACATTTTCGGAGCGGCCAGACTTGGATATGTAGTGATATACGCCTTCCGACAGGTTCTGGGAAAACACGATGCCACAGCCAAGGACGACAAACAGGACAGACCATAGCCGCATGCTGCGCAGGCCGGGAAAGACCGCCTTTCGACGCTGACCGGACACAGCAGGCGCGACTATCACAGCTACAAGTATTGCCAGTACCAGCGACAATCCGGCAGTGCGCGCTTCGGAGAACAGGATCAACACCACGCACAGACCAAACAGCCCGATGGACAGCCAGGGCGGCCGTCTGGTCGCCAGCAACTGGCAGGCAGACCAGGCGCCCAGAATGGCCACGGTCATACCGAAGGGCTGTGGATGGTTCAGTATTCCCTGGAAGCCCGTACCATTGCGCAGATACCCCAGCGGATGTCCCAGCAGGGGCAGGCTGAGCACAACTATCGCGACCAGACCGGCGAATATCTGCCCGATCAGTTTCTCACGCGCCGGCTCCGACAGGCCGAGCCATGCCGACAGCAAGGCCGACATCACCAGCATCCATGACACCGCCTTCAGGATGGACACATCGGGTGCGGGACTCACCGCCAGCGAATGCAGCACCAGAAAGAAGCCAAGCCCCAGCGTCACGGCCACCGGTTTGCGAAACCGCAAAATGGCCTCGCTGCGCAGGACGACAGCGGTGACTGCGCCAAAGATCACCAGATACCGCCCCACGGTTGCCTGGGTAGCCTGCGCACCGATACCGGGATTGAGCATGGTGAACAACCAGGACATGAACAGCGCTTGTATCGCCTGTGCACGTCCCAGCAGCGCATAAGCCGCCAGCACCATATAGCTCAGGTTGGCGGTGGGCGTGGATGCGAGACGCATCACCACCACCAGACACAGGCAGGTATATTGCACCAGATTCTCGTATTTTTTCATGGCGATGGCGTGGCCTGCTTCATGGTCCGCTGTCGCGATTCAGACCAGCTGACGCTTTCTGGCAACATAGTACGCCAAGGCGGTCATCAGCAATGCGGCCAGGCCGTGGGCCAGGGCGCCCCCCATCGCTCCTTCGTCCAGGAATACCACCGCCACCACCACCATACATGCCAGGCAAAGCATGGTCACCACCATCCACGACCACTGCCCGTTGTCGGCAATGATTGCGTTGCCAAAGGTATTGGCGGGTGCGGTGGGCATCGCAGCCAGCATGAACGCAAACAGCAACCAGGCGTTCACCATGTATTCCTCGCCGTAAAAAGACAGCAACCAGGGGCTCAGCACCAGGCCGGTGGCAGAGACTGCGAGGGCCGCGACACTCGCCAGCGCGACACCCCAGCGTATCATGCGCGCCATTTCTTCATTTGCGCTGGAATCCGGACTCAGCCTGCCCCTCACAAAACGGGGCAGCAATACCCGGGAGATCATGCCGGGGATAAACAGCACCAGGGAATACCACTGCAATCCGATGGCGTACAGTGCGAACTGGTATTCGCCGAACTCGCCCGAGAGAATGATCCGGCCTACCAGCCAGGAACCCGAGGCGGCCAGCAGTGAGACCACCACCATCGGGCCCACCAGACCATACAGACTCTCAAACGTGTCCCTGCCAAAGCTGGCGGTGGCCAGAAATCGCTTCCAGCTCATTTTCCTGAAGACCACCAGTGAACTGCCCAGCGTTTGGATCAGCGCCGACAGAACGAACACCAGCGTAGCGGAAAACACCGTGGCCGAGCTGCCCAGAACCAGGGCTCCGACGATCAGAAAGGCCGCGGACAGGGCCGAAAAAATAGCCACCACCCGATACTGCTCCATCCCCAGCACACCCCCACCCGGGATCACACCGGCAACGAGTACGAAAGTGCCAAGGCCCATCATCCATCCTTCCAACCCCAGACTCTTGTCCAGCCAGCCCGGTGGCAACAAGGCAATGGCGACCGCCACCAGCAGGCCAAGTCCCAGCGACAGAAACCACAGGGTCGCAATGGGTGGCAGTTTTTCATCATCGACGTAGTTCACCTGGGCAAATAACCGGGAGGCGGTCATTCCCAGGCCCATGGCGCTATAAGTGGCCAGGAGAGTAACCGTCAGCTGGAAATAACTGTAGGCGGCGAAATCTCTGGTACTGAGATTGCGCGCGAAGATCATCGAAGCGACCACAAAGCCACCCCTTCCCAGAAGCCGGGCAAGCCCCGACCACACCGCGTTGGTAGCGAGAACCCTAAAGCTCATGCGTCACGGAAATGGTGTTTATTGAATCAGGTACCCTGTACCCGTAAGTGAGTGCGAGTTTCAATGTCAGGGGCCTGCCTGTCCAGGGTGAGCCTGCCTGGCAACATCCCTTTCCAGCTCCGCAATTTCCACCTTCAGCGTCTCGTACTCCCCCATCTTCCGCCGCAGGAAGCGCAAAGTCAGCCTGGCTTTTGCCTCTATCCCCTTGGGAGTCAGCAGGTAAGCATAGGCAATCTTGTTCTTCCTGTTCTTGAAATTGTTGGCCTTGATCCAGCCTCTCCCCAACAGGGCCTTGAGGCAGTAATTGGTTTTCCCCAGGCTGACGCCAAGCTCGCAGGCTAATTCGCGTTGGGTAATCTGCGGGTGGTCCTGAATGATCCTGAGCACCCGAAAGTGGGTTTCTTCTGACATCGGGATAAGTCGATTGAAGTCGGCGGCTTCCGGCGCGGGCACGCTACCGCCCTACCGGGACCGCGTGGCATTGCAAAAAACGGGCACTGTGATTGCGCAATTTGCTATCGCAATCGCTGTGTTCAGCATTTGAACACAGCGCTAGATCCAGTTCAACACAGAGCGGCCCGGCAGGGCACTTTTTCGCGATATCAGGCGGATCGGAAGGTCCGCCGCTCCGGGGGAAGCAAGGGTTTTGCCAGGGAGTGCATATACAGGGCGATTTCGTTATCCCGCCCCAGCAGCCTGACCAGCAGCACCGCGCGATCTTCCGCCACCGGCATTTTGAATACCCCCGTCAGGCCAGCGAAAGGCCCCTCCAGAATTTCCACCGTATCCCCCGGCCGGTGAGGCCAGTGCGCTGCCTGCTCCAGCCGGGTGTCGCTGGTTTCCTCAGCCCTGAGATACTCGATTACCGGCTCCGGCACCGGGTGCAGGTGGCTGCCAAATCTGACCAGCTGCTGCACCCCCAGGGTGGAACGAACCGGCGCCAGGCTTTGGGCGGCAGCATCCACGTGAATGAAGATGTAGCGCGGGAACAGCGGCTCGACCACTGGCATCCACTTGCCCCGCAGACGTTTTTTCTGGCAAATACGTGGCAGGTAAACGGTAAAGCCCTGGCGCTGCAGATTTTGCTCGGCCACATTTTCCCTGCGCGCCTTGGTCTGCACTGCATACCACAGTTTCATACAGCCGCCGCCAGGGTACTGGTAAACTGACTGGCGGCAATCGCCGCCGGCCGCTCGACCATAAGCTGCTGCGCGCGGGCCTCGCCATAACTGGCGGCAACACGCTGATAACACTGCCGCAACTTCGGCGGCCGCGCCCGATTGTTGTGCCCATCGCTGGCAATCACGGTCACCAGATCATCCTGCAGCAACAGTTCAGCCACGGCCTGCGCGCGTTCGCCAAAACCACCGGTAACGGCCCCGGCAGTCACCTGCAACCAGCAACCCAGCTCAATAAAGGGCAACAGGCTGGCGGGCTCTTTCATTATCTGCTTGTTGCGTTCCGGGTGGGCGATAAGCGGCCGTATACCTCGCTTCAGCAGCCAGGCCACCAGCTTCTCGCTGCCGGGGATGATATGCCCGTGAGGGAACTCCAGCAGCATGATCCGGTAGCCTTCCACCTCGCCATAAAACGGAATATCCCCCTTTGCCACCAGGCCAATGACGTTGTCGCTCAGCCGCACTTCACCGGAAAACCCCACCTGTAGCGAAATGCCGTGCCGCGCGAGTTCGCCCTGGTAAGCAACGACATGGCCCAGAATACTGTCGCGACAGTTATTCCAGCGCCCCGGATGGATATGAGGCGTTGCCACCACGTGCGTGGTGCCATCCGCGACAGCAATGCGGGCGAGCTCCAGCGCCTGCTCCAGCGTGTCAGGGCCATCATCGACACCCGGCAGGATATGGCAGTGCAGATCAATCATGTCGTTTCCGCAGACGGGTCATTGCCGTAGTAATGCCCGTACTGATATTCCCCGACACCACTGTAGTAGCCACTGGATCTGGAGATATCAAACTGATTGACCACCACCCCGATGAGGTGTGCCCCGGAGCTGGCCAGGCTGGCAATGCCCTTGCGGACCTGATTGACCGGCGTGGAATCTGCTTTCACCACGTAAATGACGGCGTCGGCATAGGAGGCCAGCACCTTGGCATCGCTGACCAGCTGCGTCGGCGCGGAATCAATGACAATGCGGTCAAACTGCTGACGCAGCTCGGTCAGGGCGGTGGCGAACCGCTCCGAGCTGATCAGCTCCAGGGGATTGGGCGGAACGACGCCGGCCGGCATCACATGGAAGTTCCGGTCCTCCTTGTACTCGATGCAGTCCTCGAGTTTCGCGGTGCCGGAAATAAAGTTGGAAAGCCCGGGGTGGTTCGGCTTCAGGTCGCTGCGGGTCGCCAGCGAAGGACGGCGCAGGTCGGCACCGATTACCAATACCTTTTCCATCTGGCCCAGCGCCGAGGACAGGTTCAGCGCCAGGGTGGATTTGCCCTCCCCCGGGACAGTAGAGCAGATCACCACGACCCTGAACTGTTCGTCCAGTGAACTCAACACCACACCGGTGCGAATACTGCGTACCGCCTCGGCGAATCCACCATCAGGCTTGTTCCAGAATTGCTGGAACTGACCGCTCTTGCCGGCGGGCATCTTGGGTATACTGCCCAGCAGGGGCTGCCCCAGCCTGGAACCCACGTCGTCCGGATGTTTGACCGTGTTGTCGAGCAAATCCAGCAACACTGCCAGGCCACAGCCCAGCATCAGGCCCAGCAACAGGGCCACTATCACACCTCGCTTCACATTGGGTTTGAAGGGAACGGTCGGCACAATGGCCCGGTCGATAAGGCGCGCATGCGGCTTTTCGAAGCCCTCGGTTTCACTGATGCCTTTCAGGCGGGTGAAAAAGACATCGTACAGTTCGCGATTGGCGTCCACCTGCCGCTGCAGTTCGCGCAGCTCGAATTCCTTGCGATTGAACTCCTGCATCTCGGACTTGCGGGTTTCCCAGGTGGCGAGCAGTTGCTGCTCGTTGCGCAGCGCCAGCTCGTACTCACGATTGATGCCGGAAACCACCTTGCGCACTTCCAGCGCAAGTTCCCGGGTAGCGGCGGCAAGATCCGACTGGGTGGAAATCATCGCCGGGTGTTTTGGACCATAGCGCTTGCCCAGTTCGGCCACCCTGCGTTCGACCCGTGACTGTTCACGCTTCAGGTCGCGAATCAGTTGGTGCTGCAACACAGCCGGCAGTGTCATGAGCTCCTCGACGGAGGCATTGCCCATCGTCTGCACTTCGTTGCGAATATTCTCCGCCTCGATACGCGCCTTGCGCGCTTCTTCCATGCGCTGCGCCAGCGAGGCCAGCTCTCCGCTGCCGAAACTGGTAACACCACCGATATCCACCAGGCTTTCACGGTCACGAAAACTCTGCAGGGCCTGCTCAGACTGCTGCAGCTTTTCACGCAGGTCATCGAGACGGATGTCCAGCCAGTCGGTGGCACGCAGGGTTCCCGACATGCGAACTTCCAGGTCACGGCTGATGAATTCCTCGGCAATGGCGTTGGCTACCTTGGCGGCCAGCGCCGGATCGGTGGATTCGTATCTCAGGTGGGCGCTGAAACTGAACTCCACCGGCTCGACGGCCAGCCCGCCAAGGACACTGTCCGTGACCGCCTGGACAAGTTGCTCCTGTCGTTGCGCCTGGGTGAGCGGCTCGGAGCCCTGCCCCTCGCGCTTGAACCAGGGCAGCCAGGATTGCACATCCAGCTGCTCGTACCAGGAAGGCGCATCGCTTTGGCGCTCAGCGGCTTTTTCTTCCTCCACAAAAGCGGGATGCTGGTACAGCTTGAGTTTGCGCACGACCCGCTCCGCCAGGTCGCGGCTTCTCAGTATGTCGAACTGGGTATTCACCAGATACATGTGGTTGGCTGCGGCGGAATAGACATCCTGTACGCCGACCACGTTCACTTCCCTGTTTTCCAGCATGACGGACGCGGACGCGCGGTACATCGGCTGCCGGGAGAGCAGCAACAGTCCACTCAATACCGCCAGCGCCACGGCCAGCCCGAGAATGCCCCACTTGCGGCGCATGACACCTTGAAACAGGCTGCGAATGTCAATGAAGTCATCTTTCGATTCCCGCAATTCCGGCAGTATTGGCTGCTGCATCGAATTCATCACATGCGCCTCAGAAGAAAGTGTCTTTGACGGTGATAATGTCCCCGGGCTGCACCCGGTAATCCAAGCCCACCTTTCTTTCCTTCAGGCCAGCATCGCTATCGTTGATGACGAGGATATCCTTGCGATTCGCGCGCTCGGTAAAGCCACTCGCCAGGGAAATCGCCTTGCGCAGGGTGAGACCCGGCTGAAACGCCACCGCCCCCGGCTTCTCCACTTCCCCATTTACAAAAAACGGCCGGTATTCGACGATGCTGACGGCGATTCGGGGATCGATCAGATACTCCGGTCTCAGGCCACTGACCAGCAGGTGCTGTATTTCCCCGGCGGTTTTGCCCTTGGCGGTAATTTCACCCAGAAACGGGTAGGGAATCCTCCCGTTCGGGCCTACCAGCAGCTTTTCAAAGGTGAGGTCCGGCTCACCGTAGACATAGATGCGAATGGAATCACCGGCATTGAGCGTGTAATCGCCGTTCTGTGCCCCGGCAGGGCGGGTGACAATGGCAAACAGCAACAGTATCGTCCACCCCAGGTGCGGCCATCGCACTCCGCGGCCGACAGGATTCGCGATACCAGCGACAGTCGCTGGCGATTCAGTTCTCTCGATATGCACTGGCCCGCGCCCTCTCCATCGTCTTGTCCTCCACTTCAGGTGTTCCCGATCCATGGGCCCTGGAATACGGTCTGAAACGCAACACCCTGCGCTCTCCCTTTCTGTTTTCGCAGCCCAATGACAGAGCCCTGGGTTGCCGGCGCTCGCACGCTTCCTGGCGTGGAATGTACTGGCGTACGGGGATATTGCAGGTGTTCGCACCGTTCTCGCCGTGCATACGGGCAATGCCACTTTCCAGGCAGGCGATCAGTTTCTTGATATTGGCCGGCCCACCTGCGTCCACCAGCGCATAGGCATTGCCAGCATGCTTGCCCTCATCCGACTCTGCGCGGTAGACCCCGAAGGGCAGGTCAATGTCGCACTCACGCAACAGCTTCTTCATCTCGGTGACTGCGCTGCTAAAGTTCAGATTACCCACGTAGATGTATCGTACGCCCCTGGCCACCCAGCTGACCCGCTGGTGCCAGTCGCGCAGCTGACCCACAACCCGTTGTGGCTGGTTGGCAAATACAAAGTAAGCGGCAAAGAACAGCAGGAAGAGCGCCAGCATCAGCCCGTCATGAACCCCGAGGTAGTAGCCGGCAAGACCGAAGACACCCAGCGCCAGTTGCACGGTGGCGATAACGTAGAGGGTCTGGCGCACGCGAAAACCGGCGTCCAGCAGCAAATGGTGAATATGGCCGCGGTCGGCGGCGAAGGGGGATTGGTGCTGCAACATGCGGCGCAGCATGACGCGCAGGGTATCGATCAGCGGCACCGCGAAAATCCACAGCGCGGTCACCGGCGAAATTGCCCGCTTTTCTCCCTGGCTCAGGTCGATCAGCAGGTAGGCCATCATGAAACCCAGCAGGGTACTGCCGGCGTCTCCCATATAAATGTGGGCGCTGTCGCGGCCCTTGATCGGCATGTTGAACAGCAAGAAGGCCCCCAGCCCGCCCAGCAGGCAGAGGATGATCAGGATTTGCAGCAGGCGCTCCGACTCGAACGACACCCCCAGCAACAGCAGGAAGCTGACCACGGTAACGGTGCCGGCAAGACCGTCGATTCCGTCGATCATATTGACGGCGTTGATCGCCCCCACCACCGCCAGAATGGTGAGCGGTGTCGCCAGCCAGCCCAGCGCCACCGGATCGCTGGACCACAGCGCGCCGAGGTCCTGGAGAGTCACCTGGCTGTGCATCAGCAGCAGGGCGGCGGCAATCTGGGCGGCGAAGCGGGTTCTCACCGGCAGGCAGAGGCGGTCGTCGATCATGCCCACAAAGAACAGCAGCGCACCGGCGGCAACAAAAATCGAGTTGATCGTGGTTACCAGCAGCGGTGGCGCCAGACACCAGGCCAGGAAGATGCTCAGGAAGATGGCGGTCCCACCCACCAGCGGAACATCATGCGTGTGAATCTTGCGCCCACCCGGTTTGTCCACCAGGCCCACCCGCACCGCCAATGGCTTGGCCACCAGCAACACCAGCGTCGACATGATCAGCGCCGACATGAAGACAGGTAACGTATACATACCCTGAAGAGCCCCTCTACCTCTATACACACAGCGCGTTTGCGCCGGGGCGGGTGCCATCCCGCAGGCCGGAACCTTGCTCCAGGCTCTCGAAAATGGCCTTGCAGACACGCGGCAAACCGTCGTGGCCGCTGGGATAAGTGATTTTTGTCAACGGCACGTCCCGCAGCAAATCGGCGAGCGCGGCAAGGCGCGCTGATGCCAGGCCCAGGGCCTGGCAGGCATCACCGAGGATGCTGTTTTGCAGAAGATGGATGAGCGCCGTACGCGGGGCGAGTTCGGTCAGGCGGATATCCGCGCCCGGCTCGTCCCGCCGGTCCAGCAGGTAGAGCCGGGTCAGGGGCCGGCTCTGTGTGCCCGGGCACTGATTGGCGGTATCGAGCTTCACCAGCCGCTTGTCAAAACGCTGGTGAACCTTCTCCAGGCCGGAACAATCCCCGGTGGCGTATCGAATGGCAGTGTCCGGCCACATGCGCAGTTGCGGCCAGGCCGGAAAAACCCGCCAGCCACCGGCACCGCGGTGCAGGGCCAGCATGTCGTCGGTCATCGGCCGCAGACCGGCCTCTGCCAGTGCCGCGGTCAGCGTGGTCTTGCCACCCCGGCTGGGTGCCAGCAAACCAATGGCGCCATTGCCCGCCGCCACCGCATTGGCGTGGAGACAGGGCACGCCCCGCCGCTCCAGCCAGATACCCAGACCCAGCGTCTGGAAATAGTGTGCCGGGCCGGTACCCTCCATCTGCCAGTGGGTGCCAATGCCCTGCGGCGTAAAATGGAACAGGCCCCGACCTTCGCAGGCGACCTTCAGCAACAAGCCGTCCGGAGATCGATGCAGGCTCACCTGGCTCCGGTAACGATCGCCACAATCCAGCTTGCACCAAAAAGGCTCCGGCTCATACCGGGGCGCAGTGCGCGTTTCCCACACTGGCAGGGCTAGCGGTATGCCGCCGGCGAATTCCTGCCACGCTCCGACGTCTGTGCCACCCGGCACCAACCGAACCCCGTGCAAGGGCCTGTCGGCATAGTGCCAGGATAGCGCTGAGAAATCCTGATCGCGAGTGGGGCGGTCCTGGTCAACCCTGGAATGGATTACGCTTGGTGTTGGCGCCCTGCTCATCAGGCACGCTCCCCGCGAATCCCTGGGTGAGTTCTTCCAACGTGCCGACCTGTTTTAATTCAGGTTTGCTGTAGGTCTTGCGCAATCCCTTGACACTGTTGGTGACGTTCCCTGCACCGTGCATCATCTGCGAGCCCTTCATGATGTGTACCCCAACTGCTGCGAGGCAGCAGCGCTGCGACCGGAGCGTGCGCTCCAGCCAAGCCCCAGGCATCCGGCCGCCACCAGCAACAGGGTTGCCGGGGCAGGTACCGAGGCAATGGCATCCGTATCGGCGAGAAACTGCATGGACGCACCGTCTGCCAGACCATTGGCAAAATCGATGGTCAGGGTGCCAAAGAGGTCAGGTGAGCTGAACGCGTCGCTGTAGCTGCCGGTGGCGTCGACGCTGCCATCCGTAAGGAAATCGCGACCGACATTGGAGCCCGGTGTGTATTCTTCATCGATATAACGATCGAACAGGATATCGGCAATCAGCGCATCAATCCTGAGGCTGAAAATATTGAAACCGGTGTTGTTGGTCAGCGTCCAGGCGCCAAGCGGGCCGCCGTCGAAATTACCCAGGGTATAGCCCTGCTGAGCCAGCGACCAGCCGCTGCCAGTGGCCTGCCCGGCGAATCCTTCACCGGAGGGAAGGCTGTCATCTGTGCTGGTGGTGGCCCACGTAGCGCTTTCACTGGCGCCATTGAAGAAAGCGGTGACCTGAATCCCCGCCATATCCGCGCCAGTGATAACGTCGTTGAAAGGCAGCGCCGCTGTCGACGAAGCCCAGGAGAGAAGCGCACAGAATGCACCAGTATAGCCAATGGTTTTCATGATATGTCCCTACACATGAATGTACAGTTGAGCCGCTTTTTGCCGATTCGTCTTGCCAGAAAACAACTCCCGCAAGCGCTCCAGTCAATCTTGACTATCCCTAGAATACATCGGGACATGTTGCTAATACATTATCACTAACATTATTTCTTCAGCCTTCCCCATTAATTGCTTGTTGTCACCAGCATGGTTATGAAAAGCGAAAATAAATATAACACGGACGAATAATGCAATAGCCGCTACTTCGTTCTCTTTCGCCAAGGACCTTGAAAAATCATATCCTCGCCTAACTGTGATTTAATGTAGAGCCATCGGGCACTTTTTTCCATGCGACTTTTGTCCACTATTGCTGACTGGTCAGCTCCGGCCGACCTGCCTGAAGCCCTGCGGAGCTTAGACAGGAGTCCTCCGTCCGCTGGCGACCGCGGGGTATTTGCCGGCCCCTGTTCCGTCCTGGGCCCCCGTACCGAGCACTCCCCCGACGGGCACCTGGTCCTGACCGGCGACATCCGCCTGGACAATCGCGAAGACCTCATCACCGAGCTTCGACAGCCACCGGACTCACGGCCTCCCACCGACGCAGAGCTGGTCCTGGCCGCCTATCAGCGCTGGGGACGTCACTGCGCCGGGAAACTGGTGGGGGATTTTGCCTTCGCGCTGTGGGATGCGCAGCAGGCAGCGCTGTACGCGGCCCGCGACGGAATGAATATGCGGACTCTTTGCTACCGGCGCAGCGGCACTCGGCTCTATCTGGCCAGCGAGGCCCGGCAACTGGCACAGCTCCCCGGTGACCAGCCGCGACTGCACCGACGGGCACTGACAGCCTGGATCAGCGGCCACCCGGATCCCTGCCTGTCAATGTTCGAGGGCGTTGAAGTTCTGCCTCCCGGCCACTCACTGTATGCCACCGCCACCACCTTCGAGACAGGCAGGTTCTGGGATATCGACCCGGAATACCGGATTCGCTATCGCCGGGTGGAGGACTACCAGGAACACCTGCACGAACTGTTGCAACGCGCGGTCGGCGCACGCCTGCGCAACACGGCCGGGCGTGTGGCCACCCAGATGAGCGGCGGCATGGACTCCACCACGGTGGCAGCCATTGCCAGGCAAGCGATGGCCAGTTCCGGCCACGAACTGGTGGCGGTCTCCCACCTCTACAGCCAGACCCAGAGCTGCGACGAAAGCGACAAGATCGAGCTCATGCGCTCCCATCTCGGCATTGCCAAGCTGCTGACCCTGGACGCCCGGGACCACGCTGGACTGGACTACCGTGAGCTGTACCCACCAGCACTGGAGAGCCCGGGGACGGTACTCTCGCCGCGCTACGATGCGGAAATGCGCCTGCTGCAAGCAGCCGGCGCAGAGGTGCTGCTGACCGGTTGCGGCGGCGATGAAATGACCTGGGGGCATAGCCTGAGCTACAGCCACCGCCTGCGGCGCGGCGACCTGACGGTCATCCCGGAGGTGTTCAACAGCAGCCGGACTCTGGGTCTGCCGCCCTGGCGCACCCTGCGCCAACTGTTTCTTTCCCCGCTGGCGCCGGCCTGGCTGCGCCGCGCCCTGGGCCGGCCGCCGGCTACCAACCGCCCGCCCCCCTGGCTGCCGGTGGCGGCCGCACGGCAACTGGACGAGGCGCGGACGCCCCCGGGGACACGGTTTCGCAACCCGGTGCTGCAGGCGCGCTACGATGCCCTGCGGGAGACCTCCACTATCAATTCGGTGCGCTCCTATGCACGGGTGGCCGCCGGCTACGGCATCGAGGTACGCCACCCCTTCTTCGACATCCGCGTCGCCGAATTCAGCTTCGCCATACCCGACCACCTGTGGAATCGCCGAGGCTATCCCAAGTGGCTGCTGCGCCGCACCATGGACGGCGCCCTGCCCGCGGCGGTGTGCTGGAACCGTCACAAGGTGATTTTCGACAGCTTCTTCGCCAACCTGCTGCGCCGGCAGGCCCCGGTCATTCGTACCCTCCTGGGCGACACGCGCCTGCAGGACCTGGGCCTGGTGGACACCGGCAGGCTACTGGCGCACTTCGATCAGGTCATGGGCGGCCAGCAGGGCTTTACCGTCGACCTGCTCTACGTACTGATGGTGCAGACCTGGCTGCAGCGGCACGGCGACCACTTTACGGGGTGACCCTTACTTGCAGCCGACCCCGGCGAATCCGCAATCTCCGGCGCCATCCCCAACATTGGGTGTTCGGTGTAAACATTCTTGTTCACGTCGCCGGCTGGTATCGCTACAATAGGCGCCCCTCCGGCCAGCGGCGGGCGGCGCCCGACCTCCCCGCCCGGCCGGCCGATCAACCCCTCACCCACCAAGGACAGCGAT
>JBKDZQ010000347.1:0-16729 GCA_047971325.1 Parahaliea sp. | reverse complement strand
TGAGGAAGTGTTCGTAGACCCAGTGCGGTGTCAGCAGGCCGACCACATGGCCAAAGAAAATTACCAGAATGCCGATGTGGAACAGGTTACTGGCGAGGCGCATGTGCTTCGACGACAGCATCTGGCTGGACCCGGTCTTCCAGGTGTACTGCCCGTGGTCGAAGCGCAGCAGGCTGCCAAGCAGGAACACGGTTCCCGCCAGGTAGGGATAGTAGCCGAAGATCAGTTGTTCAAAATAGGCGGAAATCATCTCGCTATCTCCTGGAGGTTTCGTTGGCGGTGCGCGCCATGTCCGGCGCCAGTGTCACCCTGTCTGCACGCACCTGCTGTTTTATTTCTGCCAGGCGCCTGCCACCGGCCGCCTGCACCGCGCAATCGGCATCGGACTCCGCCGAGAAGCGCACCGCTTCCTCTTCCCACACCGCATCCAGGGCCTCCGGCGTATAATCCGGCGGCTCACCGGCCACCTGCTCCCGGTGGGCCTAGACATCGCCCTCGGCCCCGATCAGCGCCAGCAGGCTCAGGGGCACCAGTGCGTAGTCGGCGTTGCGCCCCTCCAGCCGCCCCGCCAGCAGGGCCAGAATATGGCGGATGTCGCCCAACCAGTCGCCGATGGCCGCCTCATCCCGGGTGGAGAGAAACTCCAGGAACAGCGGCAGGTAGTCGGGCAGTTCACGGGCGTCGAGGGCGAAACCCGCAGCCTCGTACTGGGCCAGCAGGTCGACCATGGCCTGGCCGCGGTCACGGGATTCACCGTGCACATGCTCGAACAGCAGCAGCGACACCGAGCGGCCGCGATCGAACAGCTCCACATAGGTCGCCTGCAGATCGAGCAGTTCAGCGGCCGCCAGGCGCCGGCACCACTGGATCAGCGACTGGCGGCGCGGCAGCGGCAGGCGCTGTTCGGCCTCGAACACCGCCACCAGCTCCGGCACCGCCGCCTGCAATTCGGCGCCGGGATCGTCCAGCAGGCGGGCCAGGGCCCGCAGGCTGAGTTGGGGTTTAGCGCTCACTGGCAGCCTCCACCTTCGCTGGGTCGAATTCCTGTACCGGCTGGACCAGGGTGGTGGTCTGGCGCCGGCCGCCGAACAGGCTGGTGGTGCTGTTGCCGCCCTGGCAACCGTCACCGAAGGTGAAACCGCAGCCACCGCGCTCGGGATGGGCGTCCAGCGCCATCTCCCGGTGGGAGGTGGGAATGACGAAGCGGTCTTCGTAGTTGGCGATGGCCAGGTAGCGGTACATGTCCTCCACCTGGGCCTCGCTGAGGCCGACCGCATCCAGCACCGCGGTGTCGGTCTTGCCATCCACGTGCTTGCCGCGCATGTACAGGCGCATGGCCATCAGGCGCTTGAGCGCCATCACCACGGGCTCCTCGTCGCCGGCGGTCAGCATGTTGGCGAGATAGCGCAGCGGAATGCGCAGCGATTCCACCTTGGGCAGCACGCCGTCGAATTCGACATGGCCGGCTTCCGCGGCGCTCTGGATTGGCGACAGCGGCGGCACATACCAGACCATCGGCAGGGTGCGGTACTCCGGGTGCAGCGGCAGGGCCAGTTGCCAGTCCATGGCCAGCTTGTACACCGGCGAGGCCTGGGCGGCGGTAATCACCGAATCCGGTACACCGTCGCGGCGGGCCTGGGCGATCACCTCCGGGTCGTTGGGGTCAAGGAAGATATCGCACTGGCGGCGGTAGAGGTCGCGCTCGTCCTCGGAGGCGGCCACTTCCTCGATGCGATCGGCGTCGTAGAGCAGCACGCCGAGGTAGCGAATGCGGCCGACGCAGGTTTCAGAGCACACCGTGGGCTGGCCGGACTCGATGCGCGGGTAGCAGAAAATGCACTTCTCCGACTTGCCGGATTTCCAGTTGTAGTAGATTTTCTTGTAGGGGCAGCCGGAGATGCACATGCGCCAGCCGCGGCACTTGTCCTGGTCAATCAGCACGATGCCATCCTCCTCCCGCTTGTAGATCGCGCCGCTGGGGCAGGAGGCGACACAGGTGGGGTTGAGACAGTGCTCGCACAGGCGCGGCAGGTACATCATGAAGGTGTTTTCGAACTGGCCGTAGATATCGGCCTGCACCTGGTCGAAGTTGACGTCCTTGCGGCGCTTGGCGAACTCGGTGCCGAGGATTTCCTCCCAGTTGGGTCCCCACTCGATCTTTTCCATGCGCTGCCCGGAAATCAGCGAACGCGGGCGGGCCACCGGCTGGTGCTCGCCGGCCCTGGCCTGGTGCAGGTGCTGGTAGTCGAAGGTGAAAGGTTCGTAGTAGTCGTCGATCTCCGGCAGGTCCGGGTTGGCGAAGATATTCGCCAGCACCCGCCACTTGCCGCCGATGCGCGGCTCGATGTCGCCGTTGGCGCGGCGCAGCCAGCCGCCGCGCCAGCGGTCCTGGTTTTCCCACTCCTTGGGGTAGCCGATGCCGGGCTTGGTCTCGACGTTGTTGAACCAGGCGTATTCCACACCCTCGCGGCTGGTCCACACGTTCTTGCAGGTTACCGAGCAGGTGTGGCAGCCAATGCACTTGTCGAGATTGAGCACCATGCCCACCTGTGAGCGAATCTTCATTGCACTGCCTCCTGTTGGTAATCCGCGCCTTCACCGTCGAGCCAGTTGACATCGCGCATCTTGCGCACGACGACAAACTCGTCGCGGTTCGAGCCGACCGTGCCGTAGTAGTTGAAACCGTAGGCGAGCTGGGCGTAGCCGCCGATCATATGGGTGGGCTTGGGACAGACCCGGGTCACCGAGTTGTGGATGCCACCGCGGGTGCCGGTGACTTCAGAACCCGGCACGTTCACGATCCGCTCCTGGGCGTGGTACATCATGGCGGTACCGTTCTTGACCCGCTGGCTGACCACCGCCCGCGCGGCAATCGCGCCGTTGGCGTTGAACAGCTCGATCCAGTCGTTGTCCTCGACGCCGATGGTGCGGGCGTCGTTCTCCGAGATCCACACGATCGGCCCGCCCCGGGACAGGGTCTGCATCAGCAGGTTGTCGCTGTAAGTGGAGTGAATGCCCCACTTCTGGTGGGGCGTCAGCCAGTTGAGCGCCAGTTCCGGGTTGCCGTTGCCCTTCTGTCCGGCCATCGCGGCAGCGGCCTTGGTGTCGATGGGCGGGCGGTAGACCAGCAGGCTTTCGCCGAAGTCGCGCATCCACTGGTGGTCCTGGTAGAACTGCTGGCGGCCAGTCACCGTGCGCCAGGGAATCAGCTCGTGGACGTTGGTGTAGCAGGCGTTGTAGGACACGTGTTCGTCCTCCAGGCCAGACCAGGTGGGGCTGGAGATGATCTTGCGGGGCTGGGCGACCACGTCGCGGAAGCGGATTTTCTCCTCCTCCTTGGGTATCGCCAGATGGGTGTGGTCGCGCCCGGTCACCTTCGACAGCGCGGCCCAGGCCTTTACCGCCACCTGGCCGTTGGTTTCCGGCGCCAGGGTCAGGATCATCTCCGCCGCGTCGATGGCCGTATCGAGACGCGGCCGGCCATTGGCGGCGCCCTCGCGGTGGAGGTGATTCAGCTTGCCCAGCAGATCGATCTCCTTGCTGGTCTCCCAGTTAATGCCCTTGCCGCCGTTACCCAGCTCATCCAGCAGCGGCCCCACCGAGCTGAAGCGCTCGAAGGTCTGGGGGTAGTTGCGCACCACCTCCACCAGATTGGGAAGGGTCTTGCCGGGCACCGGCTCGCACTCGCCGCGCTTCCAGTCCTGCACCTGGGGCTGGGCCAGCTCCCCGGGGGTGTCGTGTTGCAGGGGCACGGTGACCAGGTCGGTCTCCTCCCCCAGGTGGCCGATGCAGACCCGGGAGAAGGCGGCGGCAATGCCGCGGTAGATATCCCAGTCGCTGCGCGCCTCCCACGCGGGGTCGGTGGCGGCGGTCAGCGGGTGGATGAAGGGGTGCATGTCCGAAGTGTTGAGGTCGTCCTTCTCGTACCAGGTGGCCGTCGGCAGCACGATGTCCGAGTACAGGCAGGTGGTGGACATGCGGAAGTCCAGGGTGACCAGCAGGTCGACCTTGCCCTCCGGCGCCTCCTCGTGCCAGCGTACCTCCTGGGGCTTGGCGGACCCTGTCGCGCCCAGGTCCTTGCCCTGCACGCCGTGACGGGTGCCGAGCAGGTATTTCAGCATGTACTCGTGACCCTTGCCGGAGCTGCCGAGCAGATTGGAGCGCCACACGAAGAGATTGCGCGGGAAGTTCTGCGGATTGTCCGGATCCTCGGCGGCAAAGCCCAGCTTGCCGGCCTTCAGCTCGCGCACCACGTAGTCCCGGGTAGTGAGCCCCGCTTCTTTCGCCTGCCCCGCCAGGTGCAAGGGGTTGCGGTCGAGCTGGGGCGCCGAGGGCAACCAGCCCATGCGCTCGGCGCGCACGTTGAAGTCGATCAGGCTGCCTTCGTAGTCCGCCGGATTGGCCAGTGGCGAGAGGATCTCACTGACGGCGAGCTTCTCGTAGCGCCACTGGCTGGAGTGATTGTAGAAGAAAGAGGTGCCGTTCATGTGCCGCGGCGGCCGGCTCCAGTCCAGACCAAAGGCCAGCGGCAGCCAGCCGGTCTGGGGCCGCAGTTTTTCCTGGCCCACGTAGTGGGACCAGCCGCCCCCGCTCTGGCCGACGCAGCCGCAGAGGATCAGCATGTTGATCAGCCCGCGGTAGTTCATGTCCATGTGGTACCAGTGGTTCATGCCGGCGCCGACGATGATCATGGAGCGGCCATTGGTCCGGTCGGCAGTATCGGCGAACTCCCGCGCCAGGCGGATCACCCGCCCGGCCGGCACGCCGGTGATGCGCTCCTGCCAGGCCGGTGTATAGGGTTTGACCTCGGCGTAGTCGCTGGCGCCGTCGTCTTCGCCCTCCTCGCCAAAGCCGCGATCGATGCCATAGTTGGCGCACATCAGGTCGAACACAGTCACCGCCAGCACTTCGCGGTCCCCGGTCAGGCGCAGGCGCCTGGCGGGCAGGTTGTGGTGGAGCACATCGCCCGAGCCCACCGCCACGTGACTGAAGTGCTCGCGCTCGATGCCGCCGAAATAGGGAAAGGCAACCCGGGCCACCGCGTCGTGGCTGTCCGCCAGGCTCAGGCGCAACTCCACGTCACGGCCCTCGGCGTCCAGGGTTTCCAGGTTCCAGGCGCCCTGCTCGCCCCAGCGAAAGCCAATGGAGCCCCGCGGCACCACCAGGCGGTCGCCCTTGCCGTCCCAGGCCACGGTTTTCCACTCGGGGTTGTTATCCTGGCCGAGGGCGGCGTCGAAGTCCGAGGCCCGCAGCAGCCGGCCGGGCACCAGACTGCCGTCGTCGCGCGGCTCCAGTTCCACCAGGAAGGGCATGTCGGTATAGCGGCGCACATAGTCGGTGAAATAGGCGCTGGGCTTGTCCAGGTGGTATTCCTTGAGAATCACGTGGCCCATGGCCATGGCCAGGGCGGCGTCGGTACCCTGCTGGGGGCTGAGCCACTCGTCACAGAGCTTGGATACCTCGGAATAGTCCGGGGTGATGGCCACGGTCTTGGTGCCCTTGTAGCGCACCTCGGTGAAGAAGTGGGCGTCCGGGGTGCGGGTCTGGGGCACATTGGAGCCCCAGGCAATCAGGTAAGCGCTGTTGTACCAGTCGGCGGACTCCGGCACGTCGGTCTGCTCACCCCAGGTCATCGGCGAGGCCGGCGGCAGGTCGCAGTACCAGTCGTAAAAGGACAGGCAGTTGCCACCGATCAGCGACAGGTAGCGCGCACCGGCTGCGTAGGACACCATGGACATGGCGGGAATCGGCGAGAAGCCGGTGACCCGGTCCGGGCCGTAGCGCTTGATGGTGTAGACGTTGGACGCGGCGATCAGGGTCTGGACCTCGTCCCACTGCGCCCGCACGAAGCCGCCCATGCCCCGGGCGGCCTTGTACTGGCGGGCGCTCTCGGGGTTTTCCACGATGGAGGCCCAGGCATCCACCGGATCGCCGTGCTGTTCGAGCGCCGCGCGCCACAGGCGGATCAGCGCGCTGCGCATCAGCGGGTACTTGAGACGGTTGGCGCTGTAGAGGTACCAGGAATAACTGGCGCCCCGGGGGCAGCCCCGGGGTTCGTGGTCGGGCAGGTCGGGGCGGGTGCGTGGGTAGTCGGTCTGCTGGGTCTCCCAGGTCACCAGGCCGTTCTTGACGTAGATCTTCCAGCTGCAGGACCCGGTGCAGTTCACCCCGTGGGTCGAGCGCACCACCTTGTCGTGCTGCCACCTGGCGCGGTAGCCGTCCTCCCACTCCCGGCTCTCGTCCCGGGTTTCGCCGTGGCCACCGGCAAAGGTCTCGGGCCGGTTTACCAAGTATTTCAGGCGGTCGAGAAAATAGCTCATAGCGAACTCCTAGTATTGAGCATAATCAGGTTACAGCGGACATCGCTGCCGCGGGAGACGGTTGCCGGTCGAACACGATCCCAGCCCCCTTGCGCACGTAATAGAACCAGGTCACCGCGAGGCAGATGACATAGAACACAATGAACAGATACAGGGCCATCTGCGGGCCGCCGGTGAGCGCCAGCGAGGTACCGAAGGCCTTGGGAATCACGAAGGCACCAAAGGCGGCGATGGCGGAGGTAAAGCCGATGATGGCGGCGGATTCGCGCTCGGATTCCAGCTTGGCTTCCGCAACAGACAGCTCCGGCATCAGGCGCGGCACTTCCTGGGCGAAGATGGTCGGCACCATCTGGAAGGTACTGGCATTGCCCACCCCGCTGATGAAGAACAGGAACAGGAACATGCCGAAGAAACCCCAAAAGGCGACGGCCTGGCCGCGCATCTGCAGGAAGAACAGCACCCCGCAGACACCAATGATCATGCACACAAACACCAGCAGGGTGACCCGCTGACCGCCCAGGCGGTCGGAAATACCGCCGGCCCAGGCGCGGCTCAGGGCACCCACCAGGGGCCCCAGGAAGGCCAGCTGCAGGGCATTCACCTCGGGAAACTGGTTCAGGGCCAGCAGCGGGAAGCCGGCGGAGAAGCCGATGAAGCTGCCAAAGGTACCGGTGTACAGCAGGCACATCAGCCAGTTGTGCTTGCGCCGGAAGATCACCGCCTGATCCCTGAAGGACGCCTTGGCGTCGGCGATATCGTTCATGCCAAACCAGGCGGCCACCGCTCCCGCGAGGATGAAGGGCACCCAGACAAAGCCGGCGTTCTGCAGCCATAGCTCTGTGCCCGCTGCCACCGGTTGCGGGTCACCGGTCAGGAAGGCAAACACGCCGGTGGTGACAACCACCGGCACCAGGAACTGCATCAGGCTGACACCCAGGTTGCCAAGCCCGGCGTTCATGCCCAGCGCCTTGCCCTTCTCGCGCTTGGGATAGAAAAAGGAGATGTTGGCCATGCTCGAGGCGAAGTTGCCCCCGCCGATACCGCACAGCAACGCCAGCACCAGCATCACCAGGTAGGGGGTTTGGGTATCGCGCACCGCAAAGCCTATCCACAGGGCCGGCACCACCAGGGCCAGGGTGGACAGTGCAGTGAAGCGACGGCCACCAAAGATGGGCACCATGAAGCTGAAGAAGATGCGGAAGGTGGCACCCGACAGACCCGGTAATGCCGCCAGCCAGAACAGCTGGTTGGCGTTGTAGTCAAAGCCCACCGCCGGCAGCTTGGCCACCACGATGGACCAGACCATCCACACAGCAAAGGCGAGACAGAGGTTGGGAATCGAAATCCACAGATTGCGGGTGGCGATGCGCCGGCCTTTTTCCTCCCAGAAAGTTTCATCTTCCGGACGCCACTCTTCCAGTACAAAGGAGGTCGGCGTGGACAGTTCGGGCAGGTCGGTGGATGCCTGTTCCCGACTCCACTCGATCCGGCCGGCCCTGACGATGGCGTAGTGCATCCACAGCAGCGCCGCGGCGCAGACCACGAACAGCAGCATGAAGCAGCTCTGCCAGATGCCCACCACGTCGTTGAGCATGCCGAAAGTCAGCGGCAGCAGGAAACCGCCAAGGCCGCCGACCATGCCGACGGCGCCGCCGACGACGCCGACACTGTTGGGGTAGTACACCGGAATGTGTTTGTAGACCGCCGCCTTGCCCAGCGACATGAAGAAGCCCAGCACCAGGGTCAGCGCCACAAAGCCGCCCAGGGAAATGGCAAAGTCAAATTCGATCGTGCCGCGCACCCCCGCCACGCTGTAGTGGGTCGGCGGATAGCTCAGCAGGAAGGTGCACAGCACCGAGGCGCCCAGGGTCCAGTACATCACCCGACGCGCGCCGTAGCGATCCGACAGCCAGCCACCAAGCACCCGGAACAGCGAGGCGGGGATGGTGTAGGCGGCGGCGATCATCCCGGCGGTCTTGATGTCGAGGTGGTACACCTGCATCAGGTAGTGGGGCAGCCACAGGGCCAGCGCCACGAAGGCGCCGAAAACGAAGAAGTAGTACAGGGAAAAACGCCACACCCGCTGTTCCGCCAGCGGCGCCAGTTGCTCGCGCAGGGAGGGCGCGCGCGCGCGGCGCGCGGCACTGCCCGGGTCTTCCTTCGCCAGTAGCATGAACAGCACGCCGGTGATGGCCAGTACCAGAGCGTAGACCTGCGCAGTGTGTTCCCAGCCCACCGCCACCAGCAGGAAGGGGGCAGCGAAATTGGTGACCGCGGCGCCGACATTACCGGTGCCGAACAGGCCCAGCGCGGTGCCCTGGCGCTCCTGTTCATACCAGTTGGCAACGTAGCTCACCCCGACAATGAAGGACCCCCCCGCCAGCCCCAGCCCCAGGGCGGCCAGCAGCAGCATGCTGTAGCTGTTGGCGACACTGAGCAGGTAGACAAAGGCGGAGGCGATCAGCATCAGCAGGCCGAACACCCAGCGCCCGCCAAAGCGGTCGGTGAGCACACCAAGGAACAGGCGACTGATGGAACCGGTCAGTACCGGCGTGGCCAGCAGCAGGCCAAGGTGAGTATCGGAAAGGCCCAGGTCTTCCTTGATCTGCAGGCCGAGGATGGACAGCACAGTCCATACTGCAAAACAGACCGTAAAGGCCAGCGTGGATAGAATCAGCGCCTGGCGCTGGGCAGAACGGGACTGGACGCTTGATGTGACCAAATCACTTCCTCCGGGCGGTCCTGGTGAGGACGGTAAACTGCTTTCCGGGCCCGTCGACAACGTGACTTTCGCTTCCCATCGGCATGGCGATCAGGCAAGGTGGTCGGCACCCTGTCGGGACACCATTTGGCCTGCTGTCCCGGCATTGTGGACCCACAGGCGCTTGAGGCGCGGAACTTAAAAGTAGCATATTATATGCCACTTTTTATATCCAGTGATTCGCACCCAAAAACGGGCTTCCAGCCCAAAATTTTTCGCGGCACCTCCGCCCTGCCCCGTAAAAAATCAGCGAATAATTCTCATTATCGATATGATAGGAGATTCTGGCACAGGACCCGGACCGGACTCATGCCCATCCCCCGGGAACGGCCTGTCCGCCAGACAGCTGACAATTGGCTAATTAAATTACCGTCACGTGACTGCAACCATTGTGGCACTCATCCTGTACGCCCCAACATCGCGCCAGGGAGGGAGCGTCCTGTGCGTGCAAAACCGGTACGGCAGACGCTATTTATGCCGGTTACGGCAGCTACGCTGTGGACTCATCGATTATTTGGCAATATCCAGAGCAATGATCTATACCTAACTGTACAAGCGAGGGAACCAACATCCCTCGAAAATGGCTAAAAAACGTCCAAAAAAAACGGTTGCGGATATGTTTTTATCCTGTTCGGAGCAACCAGCCGATCGGTGGTCACCGGGCCCGCAAACACCAGAGTGTCGGGCTCCCGCAGACTCAAACCTGCACAACCGCCCAGCCGGTAGCGTTAAAGCACTTACCGATGCAACCCCTCCACAATTGGAAGAGTGAAAAGCAACTCATGATGAACTCAGCACAGAAAGTTGGTTACTCCATTATTGGCATCTCCTCCGTGCTCGCCCTGTTGCTGACAGGTTGCGGGCGCCAGGAGGCGGCACCGCCACCCGAAATGGCCGTCAGCGTGGTCGAGGCCAAGCCGCGTGACATCTATCTGTTTTCGGATCTGGTGGGCGAGGTTCGCGGCTCGCAGGAGATCGAGCTGCGGGCCCGGGTGTCCGGGGTACTGCTGGAGAAGCACTTTGCCGACGGGGTCAAGGTAGAAAAAGGTGAGCCGCTGTTTTCCATCGACGACCGCGACCTGAAGGCCCGGGTGACAGAGGCCGAAAGCAACCTTGCCTCCGCCCAGAGCAACCTGTCCCGCGCGCGCCTGGACGTGGAGCGCTACGCCCCGCTGGTGAAGGAAAAAGCCATCTCCAAGCAGGTCTATGACAACGCGGTGGCAACCGAAAAGGCCTATCGCGCCCAGGTGGAAGCCGCCAGGGCCGCGGTGGACCAGGCCAGCCTGAATGTCGGCTTCGCCAGTATCGCCGCGCCGGTCTCCGGCCGCATCGGCGCCGCCGAAGTCGACCCGGGCGATCTCATCAACGCCGGCACGACCCTGCTGGCCACCATTTCCAACTCCGATCCGGCCTGGGTCTACTTCAGTGTCAGCGAATCTGCCCTGCTCGACTACGAGAAAATACACGGTGTCGTAGGGGTCGCCGCGGAAAACCCCAATAGTGCAGACGAATCCATCGAGCTCTTCCTAAGCGACGGCTCGAAGTACGCAAAAAAGGGAAAGTTGAACTTCACCGACCGGGCGCTGGATTCAACCACCGGCACCTACCGCCTGCGCGCCGAGTTCCCCAACCCCGACGCCGCCCTGCGGCCCGGCATGTTTGCGCGCATACGCATCACCACCGACATCCTGCGCGATGCCATGGCGGTTCCCGACAAGGCGGTGTCACAAACGCTCGACCAGTATTTCCTCACCATCATCGACGAGCACGACCAGGGCCAGCGCAAGCAGGTCACCCTGGGTGAGCGGCAGGAAGGTCTGTGGGTGGTCACTGCCGGGTTACTGCCGGGTGATCGCGTGGTAGTTGAGGGCCTGCAGAAGATTCGCCCGGGTCTTCCGCTGGCCATCACCGTGGAAGACGACAGTAAGTACTTCGATAAAGAACACGTCGTCAACAGCAAGGAGCAATAGGAATCATGGCCAGATTCTTCCTCGACCGCCCTGTATTTGCGATCGTCATCTCGCTGTTCCTGGTGCTGTCCGGCGTGCTGGTGATGCGCGGGCTGCCGGTCTCCGAGTACCCCGAGATCGCACCGCCCACGGTGCAGGTGGAAACCGCGTACCCGGGAGCCAACTCCGAGGTGGTAACCGATTCAGTGGCCTCTCCGCTGGACTCCCAGATCAACGGCGTGACCGACATGCGCTACATCAAGTCGGTGTCGGGAGACGACGGTTCCGCCAAGATCACGGTCACCTTCCAGCTGGAACGCAACGTAGACATCGCGGCGGTGGAAACCCAAAACCGGGTCAGTCAGGTGCTGCCGCGGCTGCCCAGCGAAGTCAACGACATCGGCGTGAGTGTGGCCAAGGCCTCTCCCGACATCCTGATGTTTGTCATCCTCTATTCGCCGGATGACAGCGTCGACCGCCTGTTCCTGGACAACTACCTCTACAACTACTGGGTCGACCCGTTGAAGCGGGTTTCCGGGGTCGGCGACATGCTGGTATTTGGCGCCGAATTCGGCATGCGCGTCTGGCTGCGCCCGGACCGCATGGCCTCCCTGGGCCTGACCGCCACCGACATCGTCGCCGCGGTATCGGAGCAGAACAAGCAGGCTGCCGCAGGCCAGGTAGGTCAGCCCCCAGCCGACTCCGACAGCGGCTTTCAATACTCCATGCGCCTGCAGGGCCGGCTGGTGGACGCCCAGGAGTTCGAGAATATCATCGTCCGCGCCAAGGCTGACGGCTCCTTCATCCGCCTGAAGGACGTGGCGCGGGTTGAACTGGGCGCCAAGTCCTACAACCGCTACGGCAACTACAACCAGCACGAGGGCTCGGCCTTCGGTGTGTTCCTGTCGCCGGGCGCCAACGCCATGGGCACCGCCGAGCTGATCAAACAGGAAATGGAGCGACTGTCCCAGAATTTTCCCGAGGGCATCGAGTACGCCATCACCTACGACACCTCGAAGTTCGTCGAGCAATCCATCGAAGAGGTGAGGCAAACCTTCTTCGAGGCCCTGGCGCTGGTGATCTTCGTGGTCTTCCTGTTCCTGCAGAACTGGCGGGCGACCATCATTCCGATGCTGGCGGTGCCGGTGTCGCTGATAGCCACCTTTATCAGCTATGAACTGCTGGGTTTCTCCATCAACACCCTGTCCCTGTTCGGCATGGTGCTAGCCATCGGCATCGTGGTGGATGACGCCATTGTGGTGGTCGAGGCTGTCGAACACAAAATGGAACACGAGGGCCTGAACGCCTACGAGGCAACCAAAGCAGCCATGCAGGAGGTGTCCGGACCGGTGGTGGCAATGGCGCTGGTCCTGGCCGCCGTCTTCGTGCCCATGGCCTTTGTCCCCGGTGTAACCGGACAGCTATACAAGCAGTTTGCGGTGACCATTGCGGTGTCGACGCTGTTCTCCGCCCTGGTGGCCCTGACCCTGTCTCCGGTCATGTGCGCCAGCATGTTACGGGCCAAGGACCCTGAGCAGATGGCCAACCCGGGACTGCTGCAGCGCTTCTTCAACGCCTTCAATGCCGGCTTCGAACGCTTTACCGGCGGCTACCTGAAGCTGACTTCCCGCGGTGTTCACGCCCTGAAGCGGGTGGTTCTGTTTCTGATCATCTTCGTGATCGGTATCTATGCCCTGTTCCAGCACACACCCACCGGATTTGTTCCCGACGAAGACAAGGGCGGATTCTTCGTGCAGACCATCCTGCCCGAGGCCGCCTCGACCGAGCGCACCGAAGCCGTCAACAAGGAGCTTGCCATCAAGCTCAGGGACCTGCCGGGCGTCCGTGGCGTCATGGACATTGTCGGCTATGACCTGATATCCGGCGTCGCCGCCCCCAACGCCGGCCTGCTCGTGATGGAACTGGAGGACTGGGCCGAGCGCACCACCCCCGACACCCAGCTGGGCGCCCTGATCGGACAGGCCCAGGCCATCGGCAACGCCACCAGGGAAGCGGTGGTACTGGCATTCAACGCCCCCGCCCTGCCCGGCTACGGCGCGGTATCCGGCTTCTCGATGATGCTACAGGCCCAGAGCGGCCAGTCGCCCACTGACCTGGCCGATGTCACCCAGCAGTTCATCAACGCGGCCACCGCAAGACCAGAGATCGGTCGCATCAGCACCACCTTTGCCGCCGCCACCCCCAACTACGAGCTGAAGGTGGACCGCGACAAGATCAAGGCCCTGGGCATTCCTATCAGCGACGTGTTCGGCACCCTGCAGGTTTTCCTGGGCAGTCTCGAAGTCAACGACTTCACCAAGTTCGGCAAGAACTACCGGGTGACCCTGATGGCCGACGCGGACTTCCGCCGCAACGTCAAGACCCTGTCCCAGCTGTTCGTGCGCAACGCCGCCGGCGAAATGGTGCCACTGGACACCGTGGTCAGTGTCAAGCCCAGCACCGCGCCGCGCTTCGTGATGCGCTACAACCTGTTCCCCGCCGCGGAAATCACCGGCGCTCCCGCCCCCGGCTACAGTTCCGGTGACGCCCTGCAGGCGCTGCGCGAGGTAGCGACGGAAGAACTGCCCATGGGCTATGGCTACGAGTGGTCCGGGCAGACGCTGGAAGAGGTCAGTACCGGTGGCGCGGCAGCCTTTGTCCTGGCGCTCTCCATTGTAGTGGTGTTCCTGTTCCTGGCCGCCCTGTACGAAAGCTGGTCGGTGCCGATTGCAGTACTGCTGGCGGTACCCTTCGGGGTCATGGGCGCCCTGCTGGGCATCAACGCCAATGCCATGGACTTCAACGTCTACGGGCAGATCGGCCTGGTTGCCCTGGTGGGGCTGTCGGCCAAGAACGCCATCCTGATCGTCGAATACGCGAAACTCAATCGCGAGCGGGGAATGTCGATCGTCGACGCCGCCCTGGGAGCCGCCAGGCTCAGGCTGCGGCCGATCCTGATGACTTCCTTCGCCTTCATCCTCGGGGTGGTGCCGCTGATGATCGCCACCGGTGCCGGCAGCGCTTCGAAAAACTCCGTGGGCACCGTGGTTTTCAGCGGCATGCTGATGGCCACTCTCATGGGTGTGTTCTTTGTTCCCGCTTTCTATGTGCTCATCCAGAGCCTGAAGGAACGGTTCAGCCGCAACAAGGGTACAGAGGGCCAAAATGAGCAAGACACCAAGGGGCAGGAAGCATGAAAAACCGCATCGCTACACTGGTTACCGCGGCCACCCTGCTGGGCGGCTGCGCCGTCGGCCCGGACTACCAGCGGCCGGAACTGGCGGTCGGTGACACCTTCCACACCACCGTCAGTCTGCAGCAGGCGCAGTCCATCGCCGACATCGCCTGGCTCGAGTTCTTCAACGACCCCCAGCTCACCGAGCTGCTGCGGACCGCCCTGGCCAATAACCTCGACCTGCAGGCCACCCTGGCCCGCCTCGATGAGGCACAGGCCAGGCTGCGGGTGGCCCGTAGCGCCTACGGGCCCAGCATCAACGGGCAGATTGCCAACAGCGCCACACCCGGCTCCAAGGGCAACGACGCCACCTTCACAGGTGGCCTGGTGGTCGGCTGGGAGCTGGATATCTTCGGCAAGCTGCGTCGTCAGAGCGAAGCCGCCCGCGCCGCCCTGCTGGCCTCCGAGGAAGGCGCTCGCGCGGTGATGGCGAGCCTGGTCACCGGGGTCGCCGCCAGCTGGTACCAGCTGCGCGAACTCGATGAAGAAGTGCGTGTCATCAAGCGCAACATCGCAACCCAGGAACGCTCGCTGGAACTGGTGCGCTCGCTCCAGGGTAGCGGTGTCGCCTCCGAGGCGGAGGAGCAGCAGTCCATCGCCCAGCTCGCCGCCACCCGCGCCCAACTCCCACCAGCGGAGCAATTGGTGGTGATGGTGGAAAACAGCCTGTCGGTGCTCATCGGGCAGATTCCCCAGGCAATGAAACAGCGCCCGCCGCTGGCGGACCAGACAGAACCCGACAGCACCACCCTCGCCGTTGGCCTGCCGACCGAATTGCTGGAACGCCGCCCGGATGTGCGCCAGGCGGAGCACTCCCTGCATGCGGCAACGGCGCAGATCGGCGTGGCCATGGCCAATCGCTTCCCCTTTCCGACCATCGGACTGTCGGGCATCTTCGGTCGCTTTTCCACCGACGTCGATGACCTGTTCAGCAGCAGCGATTCCGTCAACCTCAACGCCTGGGGACCGACCGTCAACCTGCAAATCCTCGATTTCGGGGCAGCCAAGGGCAGCGTCGATATTGCCCGCGCGCAGACCCGCCAGGCGCTGGCAGGTTACCGCTCCACGGTGCTGTACGCGCTGGAAGAAGTGTCGAACAGCCTTTATCGCTACGAAAGCGCTGGCCACATCATCGAGCAGAACCGGATCTACGCGACAGCGGCCAACGAAAGCTTGCGCCTGCAGCGCCTGCGCTTCAAATCCGGCGTGGTCAGTTACCTGCAGGTTCTCGATTCCGAGCGTCAGGTACTGAGTGCCGAGCTGAGCCTGGCCCGCGCCCTGGTGGCACGTCCACTGGCCTATATCGATATCTATCGCGCAGTGGGCGGCGGCTGGTCCGACGAGGAGATCCAGAAGCTGAGGGAGGCAGCGGCGGAAAAAGAATAGCCTGTCTGCTCAATGTCCGCTCAGGCAGCACTGCATAAAGGGGAGCTTCATCTCCCCTTTATGCAGGTACCATTCACCAAAGTCCCACCCTCCACTTGCCACAGCACACCTGGCCGGGAACAATTGCGACCCTGTACCAGAGCCATCACAGGAAAAACCACCATGCGCCGCCTGCTCACCGGACTGCTGTTTGCCACCGCCCTCGCCGGCCAGCCCACCCCCGCTCTGGCCGAATCCAGTACCGTCGGGCGCAGCGATGGCAGTCCTGCCTGGCGCATCGTCATCCACGGCGGTGCCGGCGTCATCCGTCGCGCCGACCTGGACGCCTCCCAGGAAGCAAAATACCGCGCGGGACTGGAGGTGGCGCTGAACGCCGGAGCGACGGTCCTGCGCCAGGGCGGCAGTGCCGTGGACGCAGTGCAGGCGGCGGTGCTCGCCATGGAGGACAATCCCCTGTTCAACGCCGGCAAGGGCGCCGTGTTCACCGCTGCCGCCGAACACGAGCTGGATGCTTCCATCATGGACGGCCGCGACCGCAATGCCGGCGCCGTGGCGGGGATCAGGCGAGTACGCAATCCGATTCTTGCCGCCCGGGCGGTGATGGATCGCTCCGAACACGTCATGTATGCCGGCGAGGGCGCGGACGCCTTTGCCGCCGCCCAGGGACTGGACATGGTGGACAACCGCTACTTCGATACCGAGCGACGACGGCAATCCCTGGAGCGGGTACTGCGCGAGCGCAGCCGCAACGATGCCGACCGCCACGGCACTGTCGGCGCGGTGGCCATCGACCAGCGGGGCAACCTGGCCGCGGCCACCTCCACCGGTGGCATGACCGCCAAGCAGCCGGGCCGGATCGGCGACTCGCCGCTGATCGGTGCCGCCACCTACGCCCAGAACGGGGTCTGCGCCGTCTCCGCCACCGGTCATGGTGAGTATTTCATCCGCGTCGGTGTGGCGCGCACCATCTGCCTGCGCGCCAGCCTGCTCGGTGAGGAGGTGGCAAGCGCAGCCAGGAATGCCCTCGACCAGGTGGCGGTACTGGGCGGCGACGGCGGCGTTATCGTCCTGGACGGCA
>JBKDZQ010000346.1:0-12819 GCA_047971325.1 Parahaliea sp. | reverse complement strand
CATCCCGGGTGATCCACAGTTCGCAGTCGAAGCGCTCCACCAGCCAGCCCGCCAGGCCGATGTGGTCGGGGTGCATATGGGTGCAGATCACCCGGGTGATCGGGCGTCCGCCCAGGAAGCCAGTGAACAGCTGTTCCCAGATTTCCCGGCTCTTGGGCAGGTTGAGGCAGGTGTCCACCACCGTCCAGCCCGCCTCGTCCTCCAGTAGCCAGAGGTTGATGTGGTCCAGCGCCATGGGCATGGGAAAGCGCGCCCAGTAGACCCCCGGGGCGATCTCCTGGGGCTCGGTGGAGGGGGGGCCTTCCCGGCGGCCATAGGGATAGGTCAGGCCGCGGAAGGTTTCGGGTTGTTTTTCTGGCATGGAACAGGACACTGGTTGCGAGCAGGCCGACAATGTTGAGGGTTGCGGGGCGGCCTGTCTACCCCGGAGCAGGCCGAACCCGGCAGCGCCGCTTTCAGCCGACGCCGCGCTGGCTGCCCTGCCAGTAGCTGGCCCGCACCGCCTTCTTGTCCGGTTTGCCCACCGGGGTCAGGGGGATGCTGGTCACGTAATCCACGCTCTTGGGCGTCTGCACCCTGGTGGCGATTCAGGCCCTCGACCAGCAGATGGGGTATCAGCGGGGGGGATAGAGGGTCTCGTCGGGGTTCATGTCCTGGTCTCCTGTGCTGGGTGAGTGCGCCGTCCGGCAGGTTGGTTGGCAGGTGTTTCCCTCAGGTATCGACGGCCAGGCCCCGGCGCAGCACCGCCAGGGTATCGGCCAGTTCCCGCTGGTGGATGGCGGTGTGGGAGAACACGCTGGAGCCGTGAAAAGTGCCGGGGTAGCTGTGAATCTCGGTGGCGACGCCGGCCTGCAGCAGGCGCAGGCCGTACAGCAGCCCCTCGTCGCGCAGGGGGTCGAACTCCATGGTGGCGATATAGGTGCGGGGCAGGCCGGAGAGATTCCCGGCGCGGGCCGGGGCGGCGTAGCTGGGGATGTTGCCGGCACCGGCGCTGAGCGCCTCGCCCAGGTAGGAGGCCCAGCTCGTTGCCGCCTTGTGGCTGTCCCATATCGGGGTGTCGGCGAAGCGGGCCATGCTGGGACTGTCCTTGCGATCATCCAGCAGCGGACTATTCAGATACTGGAAGCACAGGGCCGGGCCGTTCTCGTCCCGCGCGCGCAGGGCGCAGGCGGCGGCCAGGCAGCCCCCCGCGCTCATGCCGCCGATGCCCAGGCGCTGCGGGTCGATACCCAGTTCGCCGGCCAGTGCGGCGGTCCAGGCCAGGGCGGCGTAGCAGTCGTCCAGGGGGCCGGGGTAGGGGGTCTCCGGCGCCAGGCGGTAATCCACCGACACCAGCACAATGCCCAGCGCCCGGCACAGGTGGACGCAGGTGCCGTGCTCGCTGTCCAGGCTGCCCAGCACAAAGCCGCCGCCGTGGATATAGATCAGGGCGGGCAGTGGGTCGCCGGCGACGCCCTGGGGGCGATAGATTCTCACCCCCACTGCCGGGGCATCGGTAGGGCCGGGGATCGCGCGGTCCTCACAGGTGACGCCGCTGGTGTCGAGCTCGGCGTTCAGGGCCGCTACGGCGGCCCCAAAGGCCGCGCGGGCCGCGATGGGCTCGGCCACATCCACCGGGGGGGTGAACTCCAGCAGGGGGGCGATTTCGGGGTCGAAGGCGTAGCTCATGGTGTCCGCTCGTGCAGTTATGGTTATACAGAGCCCACAGCATAGCGACTGGTGGCCTGAAGGGTAGTGCAAGAGGTATCCATTGTTATACCTGCGGGGAGGATTGGTCTGTAGTGGCCTTGCGGATGTGTCCCCCCGCAGGGGGACAGCCAATGAACTCGCCTGCTTGCGCAGGCCTTTGCGACCTGCCACCAGTCCGGCCAGGCCCGGCAGTAGCGCCGACAGGGTGGAGGGACTGGAAACGGGTTTGTCCGCGCCAGGGGTGATAGCGTCAAAGCCGATGCTGTTGGCCACACCAGTGAAGGATGCCGATCTGGCCGTGCCCTCGAAGCTGACATCCAGGTATGTAGAAGGGGCTGAAATGGCCGTCGGGGTCACCGCCAGAACAAAGTCTTGGCTCGCATGCGCCTTTCGTCTTGCAATAACCAGAAAGAATTTTGTAAAAAACTGACGTTATCGTTCTCTGAAAGCAGTATGAAAAACAACCTGATACCCCTTCGATCGCGGCTACATGCCGCAGGGCGGGCAAGCGATGACATATTGCAGGGTGGGAACATGTTGCTATATATCGCAAGCGGAGCCCTGTAGAGTGCCTGCCAGAACATGTTTTACCGAAAACTGAAGGAGCCTGTTTTTTTGACCAGCAGCCTGCGCACCACCAACCTGGAAAAACTGCGAACCCAGGATTTCGATGTCCTTATTGTCGGTGGCGGCATCAACGGTGCGGTGTCGGCCGCGGCACTGGCCGGGCGCGGCGTGAAAGTGGCGCTGATCGACCGGGGTGATTTCGCCAGCGGGGTCAGCTCCAACTCCTCCAACCTGGCCTGGGGGGGCATCAAGTACCTCGAAAGTCACGACTACCTGCTGGTCAACAAGCTGTGCAAGTCCCGCAA
The DNA here is from genome assembly GCA_047971325.1 of Parahaliea sp. GTDB lineage: Bacteria > Pseudomonadota > Gammaproteobacteria > Pseudomonadales > Halieaceae > Parahaliea. The sequence continues at coordinate 10,258 of JBKDZQ010000346.1, read as the reverse complement.
CGAGCTGATGCGGGCCTATCCCTCCACGGTGAAGGAGATCCGCTTCTTTACTACCATCCAGCACGGGTTTCGCTTCTGGTCCTTCTTTGTGTTTCTGGGTAGTGTGCTGTACTGGCTGATGGGGCGCTGTGTCACCCGGCCGCCGCGCTACCTCACCGCGCGCTATATCGAGAGCCAGGAGCCGGAAATCAACACCAGCAACGCCGCCGGCGGGCTCGAGTATTCCGATTGCTATCTCTACGACAACGACGCACGCTTTGTTTTCAACTTCATTCGCAAGAGCCTCAACTATGGTTGCATCGCTGCCAACTATGTGGAGGCCGTGGATTCAGTGTTCGAGGACGGCCACTGGCGCACCCAGGCGCGGGACGTGGAAAGTGGTGAGTGCTTCGGCATCCGCTCCCGGGTGCTGATCAATGCCGGTGGTCCCTATGTGGATGCCAACAACGCCCGCCTGGGTATTGTCACCCGGCACCGGCACCTGTTTTCCAAGGGCATCCACTTGATCGTCGATCGCATTACCGACAACCGGCGCGTGTTGACCTTCTTCGCCAGCGATGGCCGCCTGTTCTTCCTGATTCCCATGGGGCCCAAGACCTGCATTGGCACCACCGACACCCAGGTGGACAGCCCCGAGGTGAGTGTTACCGACGAGGACCGGGACTTCGTGCTGGCCAACGCCAATGCCCTGCTGGACCTGCCCCGTCCCCTGACCCGGGAGGACATCATCGCCGAGCGGGTCGGGGTGCGGCCGCTGGCGGTGGCGGGGGGAGGCAACACCGCCGACTGGGTGCAGCTGTCGCGCAAGCATGTGATCGAAGTCGACGAGCGGCGCCGCCACCTGAGCATCTTTGGTGGCAAACTCACCGATTGCCTGAACGTGGGCGATGAAGTCTGCGAGCGGGTGAGCCAGCTGGGCGTGGCGGTGCCGCGTCCGCAGAACGGCTGGTACGGCGAGCCGGGCGCGGACCTGCGGGCGGAATTCATGCTGCAGGCGGAGCTGATGAACCTGGATGGCCTCACTGACCCGAGTTCCTCCGAACCGCTTTCCGAGCGTTTCTGGCGCCGCTACGGCGAGGCCGCCTTCGGCCTGCTGGAGAGTATCCGTGAGGATACCAGCAGAGCCAGGCTGTTGATTCGCAGGGCCGAGTACACCCGCTGCGAGATCGAGCTGGCGGCCCGGCGGGAGATGATCGTGAAGCTGGAGGACTTTATGCGCCGCCGCTCGAAGATCGAACTGGTGGTGCGGCGCAAGGACATCGCCGAGGCCCCCGGCCTGCGCAAGGCCTGCGAGATCCTGTTCGGCGATCAGGCCCAGGAGCGGCTGCAGGAGTACCTGCAGCAGTTATCGGGCGCTGGGGACTGAAAGGTCAAGTGATCGAGCCGGCGCCGCATGGGCCCTCAGTCGCTGAAGTCGTTGTTCATCAACTGCCGCGCGGCCACTGCGCGTTCCGCGCAGGACATGTTGATCACCTGGGACACCAGCGTGGTGGTTTCCCTGGGGAACGCGATTTCATCGTCACCGCGCTGCAGTCCGTCGACGATTGTCTGGGCCGCGTCTTCCACCGTGAGCAGGTAGGGCATGTCGAAGGCGCTGTGTTCGACCATCTCGGTGGCGACGAAACCCGGGAAGATGCCGGTGATACCAACCGGGCTGTCCAGCAGCTCGGCGCGCAGGCCGTCGACCATCAGGCGGGCACCGGCCTTGCTGGCGTTGTAGACGTGCTCGTAGGGGCAGCCGGCGTAGGCGCCGAGGCTGGAAACCACGGCGAAACGGCCTTCGCCCCGCTCCAGCATCTTCGGCAGCAGGTGGGCGGCGATGACGTAGTTGGAGGTCAGGTTGGTGTCGATCTGTGCCTTGGCCACCCGCCAGTCGAAGTCCTGAATGCGCTGGGGGCTGCTCAGGCCGGCGTTGAGGATGGCGAGGTCGATGTCCGGGTGAGCGGCGCAGACCTCCGTCAGCAGGGCGTCCAGTCCTTCGAAGTCGGTGACGTCGACGAAGTAGGGAGTGATGTTTGCGCCCTCGCCGAGTTCAGCGATCAGCTGCTCCAGCGGTTCCCGGGAGCGGTTGAAGGCCAGAATTTCCACTGACTGGGCGGCCAGTGCCCGCACGATGCCCGCGCCGATGCCGCGCCCGCTGCCTGTTACCAGTGTTTTCCTGAACGTTGCCATGGATTGCTCCTGCCGGTTGTGCGTTGTCTGGGGATTGAATGTCCAGTATAGACGCGCTGTCACCGGGGGGCTGTCGGGTCGCCGACAGAGAGCCGGTCATTTTCCGCTGCCGGTTTCCGGTACCAGGCAGTCCAGGGCATGGAAGCCGCACTCGGGAGCCAGCTGGGACTGCAGCGCTGGCAGGATCTGCCGCAGTTGCTTCGGCAGCTCCCAGGGCGGGTTCAGCAGCAGCAGGCCGCTGGCGGTCATGCCCCAGGCTTGGCTGTCGGCGCTCATCCCCAGTTCGCACTGCCACAGGTCGGGCAGGCCGGCGCGCACCAGGGCCTGCGCCAGCTGGTCGCTGCGCCGGCGCTCCACCACCGGGTACCACAGCAGTATCACCGCGCCACGCATGCGCCGGTGCAGGCGGATGACGAAGTTGGCGGCGCGTTGGTAGTCCTCTTTCCGCTCGTAGGGCGGGTCGATCAGCACCAGCGCCCGCTTCTGTACGCCCGGCAACAGACGGTCGCTGGTGAAGCCGTCCTGCTGGTAGAGACGGATGCGCCGGTCGCGGCCGAAGTTGGCATCCAGCGTCCTGAATTCCGCCGGATGCAGCTCGTATAGCGCCAGCCGGTCGCTCTTGCGCAGCAGTTGCCGGGCCAGGGCGGGTGAGCCGGGGTAGGCGGCTTTGGTGAGCAGGGGGGCAATCGCCTGCTGGTAGCGCACCGGCAGGTGCCGGGCCGGTTCCGGCACGGCGGCGATCAGGGCCGGGAAATCCAGGGCCAGTACCCCCTGGCGCGCCTCGCCGGTCTTGCCGGCGCGCTCATCGTCCAGACGATAGCTGCCGGCGCCGGCGTGGGTGTCGAGGTACAGCAGCGGCGCCGGTTTGCGGATCATGTAGTCCAGTGCGCCGCACAGTATCAGGTGTTTGAGCACATCGGCGAAGTTGCCGGCGTGGAAGGCGTGTTGGTAGGAGAGCAGGGCGCTTATCCTCTTGCGGCCGCAGGCTGTCGGCGCGCAGTGTACACGAAGTCCCCGGCAATACCTGTCGATTGCCGATGCGGAAGCTGTTAAAAAACACCTAGCGCACCCCTCCAAACTCTGCCGCCGTTTCGTCCAGCGCCACCTCCAGCTTCTTGATCAGGATATCGATCTCCCCGGTGGAGCACACCAGCGGCGGCGCCATGATCATCGCGTCCCCGGTCTGGCGCACCATCAGACCGTTGCTGATGGCACGGTCGCGACAAAACACCGCGCCCGCGTTCGCCGGCGCCAGCCGCTCGCGGCTGGCCTTGTCACCCACCAGTTCCACCGCTGCGAACATGCCCTGCCCGCGCACCTGGCCGACAATCGGGTGATCCACAAACTCCCGCAGGCGCCGCTGGAAGTGGGGGGCGATGTTCGCCGCGGCACTGTCGATAATGCCGCTGTCGCGCAGTGTGGTCACCGTGGCGATGCCGGCGGCGCAGGCCACCGGGTGGCCTGAGTAGGTAAGGCCGTGGGTGAACTCGCCGCCCCCGGCCAGCAGCACCCGGGCTACCTTCTCGCCCACCATCACCCCGCCCAGGGGCAGGTAGCCGTTGGTTACCGCCTTGGCAAAGGTCATCAGGTGGGGGCGGATGCCGTAGGTCTCGCTGCCGAACCACTTGCCGGTGCGGCCAAAACCGCAGATCACCTCGTCGGCAATCAGCAGGATGTCGCGTTCGTCGCAGATGCGCTGGATCTCCGGCCAGTAGGTGGAGGGTGGAATGATCACCCCGCCGGCGCCCTGCACCGGCTCGGCGATGAAAGCGGCCACCCGCTCCTCCCCCAGCTCGTCGATTTTCGCCGCCAGCTCGCGGGCCACCTGCAGGCCGTACTCCTCCTCGCCCAGCTCGCCGCCGTTCTCGAACCAGTGGGGCTGGCTGATGTGGTGTACGTAATCGAGGCCGATCACCTGTTTGTGCATGGGCGCCATGCCGCCCAGCGAGCTGGCGGCGATGGTGGAGCCGTGGTAGGCGTTGCGCCGGCTGATGAACAGCTTTTTCTCCGGCTTGTCGAGCAGGTCGTAGTAGCGGTGCACCAGGCGGATGTTGGTGTCGTTGGCCTCGGAGCCGGAATTGGTGAAAAACACATGATTGAACTGCCCGGGGGTGACCTCCGACAGCAGGCTGGCCAGCTCCACCGCGCGCTGGTTGGCGCACTTGAAGAAGTTGTTGTAGTAGGGCAGCTCCTGCAGCTGCTGGTAGATGGCTTCGATGATCTGGTGCTGGCTGTAGCCCAGGCTGCAGCACCACAGGCCGGACATGCCGTCGAGCAGGGTGTTGCCGTCGGTGTCGTGAATGTAGATGTGCTCGGCCCGGTTGATGATGCGTCCGCCCTGCTCGGCGTAGCTGTGCAGGTCGGTGAAGGGGTGAAGGTGGTGCGCGCGGTCCAGCCGGCGCAGCGTGTCCGTGTCGGTGGGTCGGTTCATGGTGGCCTCCGGTGCCGTTGCTCTGCCGAGCCGGGATTTTACCCGCAAGTGTGGTGGCCGTGGTGGGGTGCTTGGGTGTTTAATGGCCGAAATGACAGTCTGTCACAGCGCTCCGCTTTTGCCACTACCTCAAAGGGGTGTTCAAGGGGGCGGGCGGAGGCTGAATCACCCAACGATGGAAGCACATACCATGACAGACAGCGGCGAGCGCCTGCAGGCCTTTCTCGACGCCCATCCCGACATCGAGGTGTTCGAGGTCATCCTGCCGGATATCGCCGGCGGCATGCGCGGCAAATGGATCACCCGCGACAGGATCGACAAGGTGATCGCCGGCGAGCTGAAACTCCCCGCCACCTCCCTGGCCTTCGATGTGTTCGGCCGCGACGTGGAGGACTGGGTGTTCGACCAGGGCGATGGCGACGGCTACTGCGAGGCCGACATCGATACCCTGGTGCCGGTGCCCTGGGCCGCCCGTCCCACCGGCCAGGTGCTGTTGTCCATGCGCGACCATGAGGGGCGTCCCAGCCCGCTGGACCCGCGCCACCTGCTGCAGGGCCTGGTGGAGCGGCTGGCGGCGCACGGCTACACGCCGGTAGTGGCGACGGAGATGGAGTTTTATCTGCTGCACGAGGGGCAGGATGAACTGGGCCGCCCGGTGCACACCCAGACCGACCGGGTGGGCGGCGTCACCGGGGCGGGCCAGACCTACAGTCTGGACACCATGGCGGAGATGAGCGAGGTGATGCACGCCATTCGCGACGCCTGCGAGGCCCAGGGCCTGCCGGTGGATACCCTGATTAAGGAGAGCGCGCCCTCCCAGTACGAGATCAACCTCTACCACAGCGCCAATGCACTGCGCGCGGCGGACCAGGCGCTGATGCTGCAGCGGGCCATCAAGGGCGTGGCCCGGGCCCACGACCTGCGGGCCACCTTCATGGCCAAGCCCTTCGGCGAGCTGGCGGGCAACGGCATGCATGTGCACTGCAGCCTGGTGGATGGCGCCGGCAACAATGTGTTTGACGACGGCACCGGCGCCGGCACCCCCCTGCTGCGCTGGGCCATTGCCGGTTGCATGGCGGCCATGGCCGACAGCATGCTGCTGCTGGCGCCCAATCTGAATTCCTACCGCCGTTTCCAGCGCGGCTCCCACGCCCCGCTGGCGCCCTGCTGGGGCTACGAAAACCGCACCGTGTCCCTGCGGGTGCCGGCGGATGCGCCGGCCGCCACTCGCATCGAGCACCGGGTGGCCGGGACCGACGCCCACCCCCACCTGGTGCTGGCGGCAATTCTGGCGGGTGTGCTGAGCGGTATCGAGCAGCGGCTGGAACCGCCGGCGCCGCTGGAGGGCAATGCCTACGAGCAGTTGCCTCCCAGCCTGCCGCGACACTGGCCGGAAGCCATGGAACGCTTTGCCGAATCGGACTTTATCCGCGACAATTTCGGCGCCGAGTTCCAGCATGTCTACAGTTTGCTGAAGCAGCAGGAGCTCGCCGAGTTCGACCGCCAGGTCACACCGCTGGAATACGACGCCTGCCTGTGACCGCACAGTATCGTCTGCATGAGTAAGCACATACATGAATGAAAACAACACGACATCGGTGCCGTTGGACCACCACTCGATGTTTGCCAATATCTACAGTTTCGCCGGCCTGCCGCTGAGCCGCGATCTGTCTGACACGGCCGTGGACGCGGTGGTGATGGGGGTGCCCTACGACCTTGGCACCTCCGGCCGCGCCGGCGCCCGTTCCGGGCCGGCGGCCATACGCCAGGCCAGCGCCAACCTGCGCTGGGAGGGGCGCCGCTGGCCCTGGGGCTTCGCCCTCCCGGAACGCCTGTCGGCCATTGATTTCGGCGATGTGGTATTCGCCGGCGGCGACAGCGAGGACATGCTGGCCCAGGTGACCGACTGCGCCGGGCGCATCGCCGCCGCCGGCAAGACCCTGGTGTCGCTGGGGGGCGATCACTTCGCCACCCTGCCGCTGTTGCGCGGGGTGGTCCAGGAGCACGGCAGGCTGGCGCTGATCCACTTCGACGCCCACACCGACACCTACGACGACGGCGAAAAGTACAACCACGGCTGCATGTTTCACCGGGCACCGCGGGAGGGCCTGCTGGACCCCTCACGCTCGGTGCAGGTGGGCATTCGCACGGAATATGATGTCGCCGACCACGAGTATCTGGTACTGGATGCACACCGGGTCAACGGCCAGTCGGTGGCGGACACGGTGGCGGCGATCCGCCAGCGGGTGGGGGATGCCCCGGCTTACCTCACCTTCGACATCGACTGCCTGGACCCGGCCTTCGCTCCCGGCACCGGCACGCCGGTGATCGGCGGCCTGAGCTCCTCCCAGGCCCTGCGTATCCTGCAGGGCTTGGCGGACCTCAACATCGTCGCCTTCGATGTGATGGAGGTGTCGCCACCCTTCGATCACGCCCAGATCACCAGCCTGGCCGGCGCCACCCTGGCGCTGCAGTTTCTGTATATGCGGGCCAGCCGGGGTTGACTCCGGTGTTGGTCTAATCATCGGTCTGAGAGCGTTGTGGGTGGACTGCTGCCGGCGGCCGGCGGCGATGCAGCGGCCCCCAAGGGCCGCCCCCCAGCGCCGCCGCCCGGAAAAGCGCCCGCTGCGACCTTGCCAAACCCGCAAAGCCTACACCGGCGACCTTCCCCCGGATTGCGCCTCGAGCTGGGAAGGCAGCCAGTCGAAGAAAGTCTGGTTGACCCGTGAGATGCGACCGCCGCGGCGCTTCGCCAGGGCCATGTGCAGGCGGGCGCCGCCGGCCAGGGGCACACCGACGATGCCCTTTTCCGCCGCTGTCAGCACTTCCAGCCCGACCGTGGTGCCAAAACCCTGGCGCACCATGTTCACCAACAGCGGCAGAAAATTGCTCTGCAGGCGGAATTCCGGCCGCACGCCCCGCTCCTCGCAGAGCGCGTCCAGCCGCTGGCGGATGAAATAACCGCTGGCATAGACCACCATCGGGCTGTCGTGCAGCTCCTCCACCGCGATCTGGGCCCTGCTCGCCCAGGGGTGGCCGGCGTGCATGCACAGCAGGATGGGCTGCTCCAGCAGCGCCACCCGCTCCAGCGGTGCGTCCGGTGCCAGCTCGTCCTCGCTGACGACCCCCAGTTCCAGTTCCCCGCGCAGCAACTGGCGGAGGATGTCGCCGCTGCCACACTGGCTGATGTTGGCGCTCAGACCGGGGTGGTGGGCCAGGAAGTTGCCCAGCAGGCACGGCAGGAAGTAGGTAGCCACCATCGACGGGCAACTGACGGTGAGCTCCCCCCGCAGCAGTTGGCGGCGCTCCCCCAGGCTGTGCCTGAGGGCGTCCACCTCGCCGAGAATGGCCTCCGCCCGCTGGCGCAGTTCGCGTCCCTCCGCGGTGGCGGCTACCTGGCGCCCGCCGCGGTCCAGCAGGGCCAGGCCCAGTTCCTCCTCCAGCTTGCGCACGGCGATGCTCACCGCGGGCTGGGCCATGTGCAGGTTTTCCGCCGCTTGGCTGAAGCTGCCCAGGCGGGCCACGGTGCAGAAAATGTGCAGTTTACGCAGGTCCATACATTTTATATTTAAAATATATAGAAACTATAGACAACATATATTTAATTAATTCACGCGGTTTTGCTACTGTGACCAGATACTCACCACAGGAATGGCCCGACCATGGCACAGCAAAAAAAGTGGCAGAAACTCGACTGGCAGGATCCCTTCCTGCTGGAACAGCAACTCACCGACGAGCAGCGCATGGTGCGCGGCAGCGCCGCCCAGTACGCCGCCAGCAAGCTGGCGCCGAGAGTGCGCGAGGCCTTCCGCGCCGAGCAGACCGACCCGGTCATCTTCCGCGAAATGGGCGAGCTGGGGCTGCTGGGGTCGACCATCGAGGGCTACGGCTGCCCCGGGGTGGACTACGTCAGCTATGGTCTGATTGCCCGCGAGGTGGAGCGCATCGATTCCGGCTACCGCTCGATGATGAGCGTGCAGTCCTCATTGGTGATGTACCCCATCTACGCCTACGGCACCCAGGAGCAGCGGGAGAAATACCTGCCGAAACTGGCCACCGGCGAGTGGATCGGCTGCTTCGGCCTCACCGAGCCGGATCACGGTTCCGACCCCGGCTCCATGATCACCCGGGCGCGCGGTGCGGACGGCGGCTACAAGCTTTCCGGCGCCAAGATGTGGATCACCAACAGCCCCATCGCCGACGTGTTCGTGGTCTGGGCCAAGACCGACGACGGCAAGATTCGCGGCTTCGTGCTGGAACAAGGCATGAAAGGGCTGTCGGCGCCGAAGATAGAGGGCAAGCTGGCCCTGCGCGCGTCCATCACCGGCGAGATCGTGATGGACGAGGTGTTTGTACCCGCGGAGAACCTGCTGCCCGGCGTAGAGGGGCTGAAGGGCCCCTTCGGCTGCCTGAACAATGCCCGTTACGGCATTGCCTGGGGCGCCCTGGGCGCGGCGGAAAGCTGCTGGCATGCGGCCCGGGAATACACACTGGAGCGCAAGCAGTTCGGTGTGCCGCTGGCTTCCAAACAGCTGGTGCAGTTGAAGCTGGCGGACATGCAGACGGAAATCAGCCTGGGCCTGCAGGGTTGCCTGCGCGCCGGGCAGCTGATGGATGCGGGGCAGATCGCCCCGGAGTTGATCTCGCTGATCAAGCGCAACTCATGCGGCAAGGCGTTGCAGATTGCCCGCACCGCCCGGGATATGCTGGGCGGCAATGGCATCTCCGATGAATTCCCCATCATGCGCCACATGGTGAACCTGGAGGTGGTGAACACCTACGAGGGGACCCACGATGTGCATGCCCTGATCCTGGGCCGCACTCAGACCGACATACCGGCCTTTTGAGTGCCGGGCTAATCAGCATGAAGGCAGCTGTGGATTTTAGGAAAACATTATAAGAACACCAGTCCACACACGCCAAAACTCGGCTCCTTCTATCAAAAGGTTATAAGTCAACTTATAGGATAAGGTTATAAAAGTTTTCCAGCATCTTTGAGCAACTGGTCATTTTTCAATGAACCCTTAGTGGTCGGAATGATACTGGTGGTCACGGAACAATAGATTGTCGCGGAATTGTACCTATTGCTGGCCGTGCCGCGACGCTGCAAAGACAGGTGGGATCGCAAGATGCCGGGCCCGCGCTTCTTGATCTATACCAGCTACCGCAGCTAAGCGTAACTAGACCTGGTAGGATATCCCTTCACGCAAAACCTGATGCAACTTGGCGCCGCGAACTGGTATACCAACTGTCTTCCAGAAACTGGATTCGGCACTGAAAGCAAGCTGGTAAGGCTTGGTTGTAGACTGCATGACAAAACTCACATGATCTCATGACAGATCAGAAGCCTATTTGATAGTTCTGGTGTTGCTGTGCCTCCGTATTCTGAGACGGCTTAAAGCTCTTCATCTTGCGAACTTCTGGCGGCATCTCTGCGCCTGCATGGTGGTTGCCCACGATTTGTCAGGAAATCGCTACTGACTTTCTCGCCTTCAAACCAATCTCCCCAATGATCCCCTGCCTGAGTAGTCTGGGTTGTTGATTTGCATCCAAAATTGACCCACTAACCCCCCGGATTTGCATCGAATTTTGACCCACGTATAACCCTTCCCTGTTGAAGTTTCAGCAGGGGTACAAGGAGTGATAGACGTGGCT
>JBKDZQ010000345.1:0-3082 GCA_047971325.1 Parahaliea sp. | reverse complement strand
CGCGAGGACTGTTACCTCTGGCGGATACTCGCCACCGGCGCCAGCTTCAGCCTGTTCGGGCTCGGCGCTCTGGTACTGGGCTACTTGGTGTTCCCCCTGGTCACCCTGTTCGCCCGCGACCGGCAGACCGCCACACGCCGCTGTCGCTACCTGGTCCACCTGTGTTTTCGCGCCTTTGTCCGCTTCATGCGCTCCACCGGTGTGCTGAGCTGGTCGGTGGAGGGCCGCGAGCGGCTCGCGCTGCCCGGGCAGCTGGTGATCGCCAATCACCCCAGCCTGATCGACATCGTGTTTCTGATCGCCATGCTGCCCAATGCTTCCTGCATTGTGAAGGCCGACCTCTACCGCAATCCCTTCACCCGGGGCCCGGTGAGCCGCGCCGGCTATGTGCCCAACAACAGCCCGGAACAACTGCTGGATGATTGCGTGAGGACCCTGGCCGCGGGCACCAGCCTGGTAATTTTTCCCGAGGGCACCCGCTCGGTGCGCGGCGGCGAGCTGCGCTTTCGCCGCGGTGCCGCCTATGTGTGGCTGCAGGCCAACTGCCCGCTGGCGCTGGCAACCATCTCCAGTGATCCGCCCACCCTGGGCAAGGGTGAGAAGTGGTACCAGATTCCCCACCGGCGCCCCCACTTCCGGCTTGCAGTGAAGCGCGATATCCGCGAGGCTCGGAAAACCCCGGAGGCACCCAGCGCACGGGAACTGACCCGTTACTGGCAACACTATTTTAGGCAAGAGATCTCCACATGAACGACCTGGAACAGACCATCAAACAGCTCATTATCAACTCGCTGGAACTGGAGGACATCAGCCCGGCGGATATCGCCACCGACGAAGCCCTGTTCGACGGCGGCCTGGGACTGGATTCCATCGATGCGCTGGAACTGGGCATGGCACTGCAGCAGCGTTTCGGTGTCAAGCTTGACGCCGAGGACAGGAACACCCGCGAGCACTTCCGCTCCGTGGCTTCGCTGGCCCGCTTCGTGACCAGCCAGGGAGCAGCCGAGGTGCTGGCATGACCGCGCTGACCTCGCGGGAAGATATCCAGCGACTGCTCACCGGGCTGCTGGTGGATATGTTTGAAGTGGAGGCCACCAAGATACAGCCCCAGGCCCGCCTGTACGAAGACCTGGACGTGGACAGCATCGACGCGGTGGACCTGGTAGTGGAGCTGCGCAACCTCACCGGGCGCAAGATCGACCCCGATGAATTCAAGTCCGTACGCACAGTGGACGACGTGGTCAACGCCGTGGCGGGCATTGTCGGGCTGGAGCAAAAAGCGTTGTGAGCAGTGGACCCTAGCGTGACCAAGCTCGTGGCTACCCGTTTCCTGTGGTGCCTGATCGCGGCACTGCCCCTGGTTCTGGTACTGGGGCTCGAAGCGCTCAGCGCGCGCACCCTGGCCGCCGGTTTCATGCTGGCGGCGGGCCTGCGCCTGCTAATGAGCGGATTCAGGCGCTCCGCCGTACCGGTGCTGCTGGCGCTGGCGCTACTGCTGCTGGCCCTGGGCATGCTGTGGTCCAACGATCCCCGCTGGCTGCGCTACTACCCGGTGGCGGTCAACCTGACCCTGCTGCTGTGTTTTGCGCTGTCGCTGTGCCGGGGACCGCCGGTGGTGGAGCGCCTGGCGCGGTTGCGCGAGCCGGAGCTGCCCAGCGCGGCCCTGAGCTATACCCGCCGGGTCACCCAGGTGTGGTGCGGCTTCTTTGCGCTCAACGGCGGCGCGGCGCTCTACACCGCCCTGTACAGCTCCCTCGAGGTGTGGGCCCTGTACAACGGCCTGCTGGCCTACCTGTTGATGGGCGCCCTGTTCGGCGGCGAGTGGCTGCTGCGGCCCCGGGTGCGGCACTCCCGCCATGCATGATCTGTCCCTGCTCAACGCGGGCAGCTTTGCGCCCGCGCACCCGGTTGCCACCGACGGCCAACAGATCCACCACTGGCCGCCGCTGATGCGCGAGGTCACCCGTCTGCGCCAGTCGCTGCGCACACCCGGCCACCTCCGCTGGGGGCTGAGCGACAGCGATACCTACCGCTTCGCCATCGGCCTGCTGGCCCTGTTGGCGGAGGGCCGCGACGTCTACCTGCCCGGCGACAACAGGGCGGCGGCGACCGAGGCGCTGCTGGCCGCGAAGGCCGGCCTGCTGGGTGATTTTCCCGGCCGCGATGCGCTGCCCATCGCCGGGTCCGATGACAGCTCCGCCGCCAGCCCAGGCCCCTCCGTCACGACCCAGCAATTCCAGCTCGGCGGCACAATCGTGGTGTTCACCTCCGGCTCCACCGGCCAGCCCAAGGCGCTGCGCAAGACCCTCGGCCAGCTGGCTGCCGAGCTGGCCACCCTGGAACGGCAATGGGGTCAACGCCTATCCGGCTCACAGATTGCCGGCACGGTCAGTCACCAGCACTTCTACGGCCTGCTGTTTCGCCTGCTGTGGCCGCTGTGCAGCGGCCGCCTGTTCTGGCGCCAGACCTTCGCCGACCCGGCGCAGTTCGCCCGCCAGATGCTGTCGGCCGGGGTCCAGAGCAGCTGGATCATGAGTCCCGCCCACCTGCACCGGCTGGGCGATGACATGCCCTGGCCGGCGCTGCGCGGAAGGGTGCGCGCGGTGTTTTCCTCCGGTGGACTGCTCAATGCGCAAGCAGCTGCCAGCGTGGCGGAGGGCCTCGGCCAGCCGCCCTTCGAGGTGCTGGGCAGCTCGGAAACCGGCGGGATTGCCTGGCGCTGCCAGTGTCCCGGCGGCGAAGCCTGGCAGGCCCTGCCCGGGGTGAGCTGGCGCATCGACGACAGCGGCGCACTGGCGGTACGCTCGCCGATGCTCGCCGACGACCACTGGTACCGCACCGCCGACGCCGCCAGCGAAGCCGGTGACGGGCGCTTTCACCTGCTCGGCCGCCTCGACCGCATCGCCAAGATCGAGGGCCTGCGGGTCGCCCTGCCACAGGTGGAAGCGGCGCTGAACGCCTGTCCGGAAGTCATCGATTGCGCGGTGATCGCCCGCACCGGCCAGCGCCAGAGCCTGGCGGCGGCGCTGGTGCTGAGCGATGCCGGCATCGACATGCTGGCCCGGCAGGGCCTGCCCGCCCT
>JBKDZQ010000344.1:0-4702 GCA_047971325.1 Parahaliea sp. | reverse complement strand
CAAGTACACTGACGAAGTGAGCACCAAGGGCTTCGACCAGCGCAAGGTGGCCAAGAACCCCGCCACCTCGGAGGCTCTCGACGCCGAGCAGGACATCGCCAAGATCAAGCGCCGTGCGGATTTCGCCGAGGTCTACCTGGTGAACGACGCCCAGGGCAAGCTGCAGAAGATCATTCTTCCGGTGCACGGCTACGGCCTGTGGTCCACCCTCTACGGCTACATGGCCCTGGAGTCCGACCTCAACACCGTGACCGGCCTGGGCTTTGCCGAGCACGGCGAGACGCCTGGCCTGGGCGGAGAGGTCGACAACCCCAACTGGAAGGACAAGTGGCCCGGCAAGCAGGTCTATCGCGACGGCGAGGTCGAGCTGCACCTGATCAAGGGCGTCGTCGATCCCGCCAATGCCGAGGCGCCCTGGCAGGTCGATGGCCTGTCCGGCGCCACGCTCACCTCCAGGGGGGTCACCCACCTGGTGCAGTTCTGGCTCGGCCGGCAGGGCTACCAGAGCTTTATCGAAAACCTGAAAGACGGGGAGGCCTGAAATGTCAGAGGTAACCGTAAAAGAAGCGCTCTCGGAGCCCATTCTGCGCAACAACCCCATCGCCCTGCAGATTCTGGGCATCTGCTCGGCGCTGGCGGTGACCACCTCGCTGCAGGTGACGGTGGTAATGTGCATCGCGCTGACCAGTGTGACCGCTTTTTCCAACCTGTTCATTTCGATGATCCGCAAACAGATCCCCGGCAGTATCCGGATCATCGTGCAAATGATCATCATCGCCTCGCTGGTGATCGTGGTGGACCAGATCCTCACGGCCTACGCCGTCAGCAACAGCAAGCAGCTGTCGGGGTTCGTCGGCCTGATCATCACCAACTGCATCGTGATGGGCCGCGCCGAAGCCTTCGCCATGAAAAACCCGCCGCTGGCGAGTTTCATCGACGGCATCGGCAACGGCCTTGGCTACAGCGTGGTACTGCTGGTGGTGGGCTTCTGGCGGGAGCTGCTGGGCGCCGGCAAGCTGTTCGGCCACCAGATCCTGCCGGTGGTCACCGAGGGCGGCTGGTACAACCCCAACGGCCTGATGCTGCTGGCCCCCAGCGCCTTCTTCCTGATCGGCCTGTTCATCTGGGCCCTGCGCAGCTGGGACAAGAGCCAGCAGGAAGCACCTGAATACCGCATGGCCAAACACACCGTCGCCGAGGAGGCCGCGTAATGGAACACTACCTGAGTCTGTTCATTCGCTCGGTCTTCATCGAGAACATGGCGCTGTCCTTCTTCCTGGGCATGTGCACTTTCCTGGCCATCTCCAAGAAAGTGCAGGCGGCCCTTGGCCTTGGCATTGCCGTGGTGGTGGTACTGACCATCACCGTGCCGGTGAACAACCTGATCTACAACTACCTGCTGGCCGATGGCGCCCTGGCCTGGGCCGGGCTGCCCAATGTCGACCTGAGTTTCCTGGGGCTGCTGTCCTACATCGGGGTGATCGCCGCCATCGTGCAGATCATGGAGATGTTCCTCGACCGCTACGTGCCGGCCCTCTACAACGCCCTCGGCGTGTTCCTGCCGCTGATCACCGTGAACTGCGCCATCATGGGTGCCTCCCTGTTCATGGTGGAGCGGGACTACACCGCCGGTGAAAGCCTGGTGTTCGGCGCCGGCGCCGGCGTTGGCTGGGCCCTGGCCATTGTCGCGCTGGCGGGTATTCGCGAGAAGATGAAGTACTCCGATGTTCCCGAGGGCCTGCAGGGCCTGGGCATCGCCTTCATCACCGTGGGCCTGATGTCGCTGGGCTTCATGTCCTTCGGCGGCATCGACATCTAACAGCGGGGTGAGAACAATCCATGTCTACTGATACTATCTTCATTGGCGTCGGCATGTTCACGGCCATTGTGCTGGCGCTGGTGTTCGTCATTCTGCTAGCCCGCTCACGGCTGGTGAGCAGCGGCGATGTCAATATTGAAATCAACGGCGAGAAAACCATTACTGTGCCGGCCGGCGGCAAGCTGCTGCAGACGCTTTCGGAAACCGGCCTGTTCCTGCCTTCCGCTTGCGGTGGCGGTGGTACCTGCGCCCAGTGCAAGTGCATTGTGAACGATGGTGGTGGCTCCATGCTGCCCACCGAAGAGTCCCACTTCACTCGCCGCGACGCCGCCGAGGGTTGGCGCCTGTCCTGCCAGACCGCAGTCAAGCAGGACATGAAGATCCAGGTGCCCGAGGAAGTCTTCGGCGTCAAGCAGTGGGAGTGCACGGTGGAATCCAACCCCAACGTGGCCACTTTCATCAAGGAGCTGACCCTGCGCCTGCCCGAGGGCGAGAGTGTGGACTTTCGCGCCGGTGGCTATGTGCAGCTCGAATGCCCGCCGCATCTGGTGAAGTACGAGAATTTCGACATCGACCCGGAGTACCGCGGCGACTGGGAGCGTTTTGGTTTCTTCAAGTTGCGCTCGGAAGTAAAGGAGACGGTCATTCGGGCCTACTCGATGGCCAACTACCCCGAAGAAAAAGGCGTGGTGAAGTTCAACATCCGCATCGCCACGCCGCCGCCCGGCAGTGAAGGCATCCCCTGCGGGCAGATGTCCTCCTGGGTGTTCAACCTCAAGCCCGGCGACAAGGTGACTGTGTACGGCCCCTTCGGTGAGTTCTTCGCCAAGAAAACCGAAGCCGAGATGGTGTTCATCGGCGGCGGTGCCGGTATGGCGCCCATGCGTTCACACATTTTCGACCAGCTCAAGCGCCTGCAGAGCAAGCGCAAAATCTCCTTCTGGTACGGCGCCCGCTCCCTGCGCGAGATGTTCTACCAGGACGAGTACGATGCGCTGGCAGCGGAAAACGACAACTTCCAGTGGCATATCGCCCTCTCCGATCCGCAGCCGGAGGACAACTGGGAGGGCCTCACCGGCTTTATTCACAACGTGCTGTACGAGCAGTACCTGAAGAACCACCCGGCGCCCGAGGACTGCGAGTACTACATGTGCGGGCCGCCGATGATGAACGCCGCGGTGATCCAGATGCTGACGGATCTGGGGGTCGAACCGGAGAATATCCTCCTTGACGACTTTGGTGGCTGAAGCGGGTGGCTAGCGCCGCAGCCAGCCCGGTGTCCCGGCACGAAAGCCACTCCCCGGGGTGGCTTTTTTGCGTTGCCCTGTGCCTGGTGCTGACGGGCTGCGGGGACGGGAGCGGGAGCGGGAGTGACAGTGCGCGCGTGGCGATCAAGCTTGGCGGCCCGACCATGGGTACCAGCTGGAGCGCGACCTACCTGCCAGGCGCGGAGAGCGAGCCCGACAACACCCTGGCAGCCGGCCTGCAGGCGACCCTCGATGCCGTCGACGCCAGCATGTCGACCTATCGGGACGACTCCGAACTCCGCCGCTTCAACCGCGCCGAGGTCGGCATCTGGCAGCCGGTGTCGGCGGAGTTTCTCAAGGTGCTGGCGGCGGCGCTGGCGATCGGTGCGGCCAGCGAGGGCGCCTACGATGTCAGCGTGGCGCCGCTGGTCAACCTGTGGGGCTTTGGCCCGGGTCGGGGCGCCGCCAAACCACCGGCCCCCGAGCGCATCGCCGAGCTGCGCGCCCAGGTGGGCCAGCAGTATGTGGAGGTGGACACCGCGATGCAGAGGGTGCGCAAGACCCGTCCCCTGAGCCTCGATTTTTCTTCCATTGCCAAGGGGTTTGCGGTCGATCAGATGGCCGGCTACCTTCAAGCGCAACAGATAAAGGACTTTCTGGTGGAAGTTGGCGGCGAGATGCGACTGGCGGGGTACAGCCCCCGCGGCGATCGCTGGCGAATCGCCATCGAACAGCCCACTGCCGGGGCCCGGGCGCCGGCGGTGGCGCTGTCGCTGCGTGAGGTGGGACTGGCCACCAGCGGTGATTACCGCAACTTCTTCGAGTGGGAGGGGCAGCGCTACTCCCACAGTATCGACCCCCGCAGCGGCTACCCCATCACCCACGACCTGGTGTCGGTAACAGTGCTGGCGGCCTCGACAATGGAGGCTGACGGCTGGGCCACCGCACTGGAAGTGCTCGGCGGTGACGACGCCATGCGCGTGGCCAGTGCCCGGGGCCTGGCGGTGTATTTCATCCGGCGACAGGGCGATGACTTTGTCGCTTCCCACACGGCGGCGTTCACCCCCTACCTGGAGAGTGAAAGCGCCGCACAGGCGGCCCGGCAGGGCCAGGCGAGGTAAGCATGGCAGTATTCCTGATCAGTGCGGTGGTGTTTGCCGTGGTCATCGCGGCGATGGCGATTGGCGTGATGGCCGGTCGCCCACCGATCAAGGGTTCCTGCGGCGGCATCGGTGCGCTCGGCATCGATCAGTCCTGCCAGATCTGCGGTGGCAATCCCCAGCGCTGCGAGGAGGAAACCCGCGGTGACAAGACCCAGGGCAGCGCCGAGCTGTTCTACGACGCCGACCGCTAGACACGTCATCGCCGGGAGCAGGGCAGTTTGCGGCTATTGGGAGCATTGAGCGGTAACTACGCGCTGTTTATCGGCCTGCGTTACAGCTTCAGCCGCAAGCGCAGCCGCTTTACCGGGCTGATTGCCCTGGTATCCATGCTCGGCATGGTGCTGGGCGTGGCCAGCCTGATCACCGTGCTGTCAATCATGAACGGCTTTTCCGGCGAGCTGCAGGGACGCATTCTGTCCCTGGTACCCCACGGTTACCTGGAGTCCGAGCAGGGCTCCATCGACAACTGGCAG
>JBKDZQ010000343.1:0-2005 GCA_047971325.1 Parahaliea sp. | reverse complement strand
CCAGCAGCGCCGCCGCGGCCATCAGCATGCCGGACTGGCAATAGCCGCACTGGGACACGGACTTGTCCAGCCAGGCAACCTGCAGGGGGTGGGAGTTGTCTGCGGACAGCCCCTCGATCGTGGTGACCGCCGCACCGGAGACCGCGGACACCGGATAGACGCAGGAGCGCACCGCGGCACCGTCAATCATTACCGTGCAGGCACCGCACTGGGCGATGCCGCAGCCAAACTTGGTGCCGGTCATCTGCAGATGGTCGCGCAATACCCACAGCAGGGGAGTATTTGCATCGACCTCCACCTGCTGTGCCTTGCCGTTGATCTTGAGTTGGAATTGGGCCACAGTCATAACCTCGTAAAATGCAGCAGCATGCGGGGACCATAACACCCGCAATCTGTCGTTTTTATTACCCGTGTTCCACGCGATTGAAGGCGCCTCTTGAGTATAGCAGCTGCCCATCATCCACACCCCTCATCGACCACCCGCTGGCCCGGCCCGGCGCGCCGTCAGTGGGCGCTGCTGCTGGCCCCGCTTCTGGTCGCTGGCGCGATCGCCCAGGAAGTACAGGCGCCCTCCGACGAAGTGCGTGTGGCGGCCGAAGCCTGTGCCGGCTGCCACTCCAGCAGCGGCGCCAGTGGTGGGCCGGGGTCGCCCGCTAATTTGTCCGCCCTCCCACCGGCGCGTATCGCGAAACTCATGACCACTTTTCGGCAAGACCCCGGCAACAATCCGGTCATGTCGACCATCGCCCGGGCCTACAGTGCGCAACAAGTAGCGGCGCTGGCGGCCTACCTCGGCGCCCCGGTGCGCAAACCCGCAGATGACTGAGCTCTCCCGCCGCAGTCTGCTCGGCCTGGCGGCCGGCGCCCTGCTGGCGGCTCCGGTTATCCGCTCTCGCGCCGCCAGCGCCGGGCGGGTGGTGGTGGTCGGTGGCGGTTTCGCCGGCATCACCCTGGCCCGCACCCTGCGCCGACTGGCGCCGACGCTGGCAGTGACCCTGGTGGAGCGCCGCGATCACTACACCACCTGCCCCTTCAGCAACACGGTGCTGGCGGGCCTGCGCACGCTGGAGAGCCTGCGCTTTGACTACCGGGCGCTGCCCCGGGAGGGCATCGACGTGGTAGTGGCCGAGGCCCGCGCCATCGACCCGGAGCGGCGCACCTTGCAATTGACCGATGGCGGCGTACTGCCCTGGGATCGCCTGGTACTGTGCCCGGGGGTGCAACTGCGCTGGGACGCTATCGCCGGTTACGACCAGCGCGCCGCCAGCGAGCTGCCCCACGCCTGGCAGGCGGGGCCGCAGACAGCGCTGCTGCGCCGGCAACTGGAAGCCATGCCCGACGGCGGCGTGGTGCTGATCGCGGTGCCCGACAACCCCTACCGCTGCCCACCCGGACCCTACGAGCGCGCCTCGCTGATCGCCCACTATCTGCGGCGGACCAAACCCCGCGCCAAAGTCCTGATCCTCGACGCCAAGGATTCCTTTTCCAAGCAGGCCCTGTTCGAGGAGGCCTGGGCACAGCTCT
This sequence comes from Parahaliea sp., assembly GCA_047971325.1. GTDB lineage: Bacteria > Pseudomonadota > Gammaproteobacteria > Pseudomonadales > Halieaceae > Parahaliea. Next base: position 481 of record JBKDZQ010000343.1, on the reverse strand, counting down.
ACCCGGGCATGATCGAGTGGATACCGGCTTCCCAGACCGGGCGCCTGCTGTCGGTGGAGGCCGGCTCGCGCACCGTGCGCACCGACTTCGACACCTTCCGCCCGGCGGTCGTCAATATCATTCCGCCCCAGCGCGCTGGTGACATCGCGCTGCGCGTGGGGCTGGATGGCGGGCTGGGTTTCTGCCAGGTCGATCCGCGCAGCTTTGAATCCACGCTGGTGCCGGGCGTACACGTGCTGGGGGACGCCGCCCTGGCCTGGGGCATGCCCAAGTCGGCCTTCAGCGCCGCCAGCCAGGCGCGGGTCTGCGCCCACGCGCTGGCCGCCCTGTTCGAGGGCCGCCAGGTCGCCGCGCCGGTACTGATCAACACCTGTTATTCCCTGGCGGCGCCGGACTACGGCTTTTCCATTACCGGCGCCTACCGCGCGCAGGCGCCCGGTCTGGGAAGCCGGGATCCACTCGATCATGCCCGGGTAGAGCT
>JBKDZQ010000342.1:0-1920 GCA_047971325.1 Parahaliea sp. | reverse complement strand
GCAAACGCGATCTGCTGGAGTTGGAACGTGAATATTTGGCCAAAGAGGACCGGCTTGGCAGGTAATCGAAACTACATTGTCTACACGTTCTCTTGGAACGAGAATAACGGCGGCGTCATTTTCATGCATAATCTGGTGCATGAGCTGAATCGGATGGGGGAGCGGGCGTTCCTGTGGAAAGCTGCGCCGATCTATAAGCCGGGTCGACGTCAGCGCCTTTGGAACTGGCTGCGCCCGGAACCGATGGTCACAAACCCGCTGCTGGTCACACCGGTCGCGCGTCGACAGGATCTTTCCGCGGACTCGATTATCATCTATCCCGAGCTTGTGCGCGGTAATCCGCTGAAGGCGCGGCAGGTCGTGCGGTGGCTCCTGTACAAGCCCGGTCTCCTGCATCCTTTCGACTTCGAGCCCGGAGAGATGTTCTTCCGCGCGGGGGCGATGTCGGACATGCCTGATATAACTGGTGGTGCTCCTGATCTTTATCTGTGGAAGATCAATCCGGTTTACCTCAACGAGAATCGTCCCAATCGTAGAGGCGTCTGCTACATGGTGCGAAAGGGAAAGAACAAACCTCGCATCCCTGAGACGGAGGCCTCGGATGCGATCCAGATTGACGGTCTATCGCACGCCGAGATCAGCGAAGTTTTCAATCGTTGCGATACCTTCTACTCCTACGATGAAGCGACAATGTATTCTCAGTTCGCCGCAATCTGCGGCTGCACCAGCGTGGTCGTACCAGGCATGTTCGGTTCTCGAGAGGAGTGGGCGGGCCAACATCCGAATGGAAGGTTTGGAATCGCCTATGGAACCCATCCCGCTGAACTCGACCACGCCCGCGCCACCCGCCATCTGCTTCTGAAGGACTTGCAACGGAAAGAAGAGGAAAGCCTCGAGACTGTCCGCAACTTTGTGAATCTTACCCGCCAGCGCTTCTGGGCATAAGGCATAGGCTATCAGTAACGGTTCGAGATCCCTGGTTACGAGATACTGACCTCCTCCGGTGTTCTCGCTGCTGTTTCCGAAAGCCTACTTGACCGCCTCTTGGCAATTTGGTCAAGAAAAGCAGCGAAATTATTGTCACCTCCCGCTCTCTCCAAATACGTCTTGCGCTGCCCAGACATCCGTCAGGGATGGCGAAGTCGCGCGCGAAATCAAAACGAAGTCGCGCAGCGCTTCCCAGTTCACCCAGATTGCCAACGCGGCAAAGGCAAGGCCAACCAGTGCGAGGACTGTATCCCGGCGTAGGTCGGTACCATTATGGCGGCTAAGGAAGACCTGTTGCAGTGGATAGATGGTGATCACCATCAATCCACTGACCAGCAGGATGCCGAATAGCCCCAATAGCCAGAAGCCCACCAGCGTATAAACAATGGTCAGCACTGCTTGGATTACTGTAAGGATCGAGAAATCGCGCGAATTCCCTTCGGCTAGCAGAAGCTGTGAGTTGCCCCTGATCAGTGCTGCGGGACAGGCCATTATCGACAGGACAACCATCATTGGCCCGGCAGCGGCATAGCGCGGATCGTAAAGCAGCCCAATCAGCCAATCGCCGATCACCGCTAGGGTGCCTGACATGACGATCAACGCTCCTGCCAGCAGCATTCGCGCCCGCCCGATCCGGCGACGGCTCAATAGGCTTTCGGAGGGGCGGATTTCGCGATACAGGGGGAATAGGATCCGACTGGCCAACATATCGCCGAGCATCCCCGGAAAGCTCGCCATGAAGAAGGCGATGTTATAAATCCCCAGATCGCTGAAGCCGACCAGCTTGCCCATCAGAACCCTGTCGCTTTGGTTGACTACGAAGCCTGCCAGTGTGCTAAGAAAGATGTAGCGGCCGAACGATATCAGGGCCCGCGCGGCCGTTGGATCCCACCGCAGCCGGTTCGACACGCCCGGCATGAAGAGGTGTCCGGC
>JBKDZQ010000341.1:0-2065 GCA_047971325.1 Parahaliea sp. | reverse complement strand
ACCGGCGGATGGCAGTTGCGAATTGGTGACTTTCGCCAGTCCGTTCAAAACCCTGCACCCCGCCATGCGGGATGTTTATCCACGGGAACCGCGCAATATGCGCGCCAGGGCACAACACTGGCGCCATGATGATGGGCCCCGGCCGACCATTTGTGTTATTCACGGCTTTCTGGCGGACCCTTACTGGTTCAACAAATTGTTCTTTGCCCTGCCGAGATTCTACGCACAGGGCTACGATATCCTGCTTTACACACTGCCCTACCATGATCGCAAGCAGGGGCCGCTTTCCCCCTTCAGCGGCCATGGCATTTTTGCCAAGGGGATATGTAACTTCAATGAATCGATGATTCACGCCGTGCACGACTTCCGCATCTTTCTCGACTATCTCGAATCCGGTGGCGTGGACAGGATCGGTGTTACCGGCATCAGTCTGGGAGGCTATACCACAGCGCTGCTGGCCGCAGTCGAGGAGCGACTGGCCTTTGCCATACCCAATGTGCCGCTGGTGAGTCCGGCAGACCTGATGCTGGAATGGTTTCCGAGTAATATCGGATTCAAGACCCTGATGAAAATCTCCGACACCCCAGTCAGTGACGCCCGCCACATGGTGGCGGTGCATTCCCCCTTGACCTATCAGCCGGTACTACCGAAGGAGCGGCTGATGATAATCGCTGGCGCGGGTGACCGCCTGGCGCCACCCAAGCATGCCCGCCTGTTGTGGGAGCATTGGTGCCGGCCCGACATCCACTGGTTTCCAGGTAATCACGTGCTGCATCTAGATCGCGGCAGCTATTTGCGGAAAATTGGTGAATTCCTGAAAGCAATCGATTTCGTCGTGTGATCTGTCGTTGACCCATTGGTGGAGAACAATTGTGAATGGGCCGCTAGTTATCGGGTATTTCAGACTTTATCCAGTAACCTGCGAGCGGCGATGGTGGCATCGTAGCGGTTGCTGACGTTAAGTTTCGCGAAGATATTTTTTAGATTCCATTTCACCGTGTGAACGCTCAGATTGAGCGTTGTCGCAATCCGCTTGTTAGGCATTGACTTGCCGAGTAGCTCCAGAATGTCCTTTTCTCGTCGGGTCAGCATGATGTCCCCCTGTTTCGCCATCGCTACATGATGTTCGTTCGACAATGTCTTGCCACCTGGATCAGCTGTACTTCCCGATGACAGGAACAGGCGGATGCGGAATGCTTCATGTGCGGGGTTTGCCAAGGGGCTCATGTTTTCGATGGCCGTCCGCACAGCCATGCCCTCGTCGATATAGGTCCGTTTCAGTCCCAGGCCGAATCCCGATGCCAAGGCGGATTTCAGGGATTTTTCCGCCGCTTCTGCTAGGCCTTGTCGTAGCAGGGCGACGGCCCGCAAGAGGTCTGACAGTACTGTCAGTCGGCCTCGATTCAGCTCTCCGGCGATACTGGAGACGCGCTGCGCGGATGCCAGCACGGTATCTTCTGCACCAGTTCGAATCGCTATCCTCGCTCGCGACAATTGCCACGCTGCCTCGATTTCCAGCGCTTCCGCTGAATTGTCCTGGCTGATTTCCAGCAAGCTGTCGAACTCGTCCATCAGCGATGCTGCCCGCCGCCAGTCGTCGTTTACTACCAGCAGACGAATTCTCTCTCCTTTTATGAGTGCCACGCCGCGATAAAGGCCCCGGTACTGCAATCGCTCCTCGATGGCCGCCAGGTAGTTCAGCGCCTCCTGGATGGAACTGAACTGGGCATGCAGCCTGCCGATTGTCAGGCTTGCCCGATACATATACTCCGGCGCCGAGAAGTTCAGCATTTCGATTCTAGGTGCGAGCGCACCCTGCGCTTCTTCCAGAAGGTCCATTTCATAGAGTGCATCGGCTACCAGGGCGGACAGGGTGCAGGCACTCACCGAGCGCACTCCATGCTGTGCTTCGGCAACGGTCAGAAATTCTCCTCCCCTTGATTTCGCGTCTATCATGTTGCCAGCATTCAGCGCCACTAGTACCAGAGCGCTGTGAGCTATCAGTGCACCCTCTTCCAGTGTGACTTCCTCCTGCTGACCCTTGCTCAGGTCCTCTGAGGCGGAC
>JBKDZQ010000340.1:0-5227 GCA_047971325.1 Parahaliea sp. | reverse complement strand
GGCCCGGGCGCGCACGTAGATGCGACCGCGACCGGTGCGGTAGGCCTGGATGATGCCGGCGCGGCCGTTGATGATGGCGCCGGTGGGGAAGTCGGGGCCGGGGATGTGCTCCATGAGCTCGTCCACGCTCAGGTCGGGGTTGCCCAGCAGGGCCAGGCAGCCGCTCACCACCTCGGTGAGGTTGTGGGGCGGACTGTTGGTGGCCATACCCACGGCGATGCCGGAGGAGCCGTTCACCAGCAGGTTGGGCACCCGGGTGGGCAGCACCTCGGGAATCTGCTCGGTGCCGTCGTAGTTGTCGACGAAGTCCACCGTCTCCTTGTCGAGATCCGCCAGCATGGCGTGGGAAATCTTGCGCATACGGATTTCGGTGTAGCGCATGGCGGCGGCGTTGTCGCCGTCGATGGAGCCGAAATTGCCCTGGCCGTCCACCAGCATGTAGCGCATGGAGAAGGGCTGAGCCATGCGCACGATGGTGTCGTAGACTGCGGAGTCGCCGTGGGGGTGGTATTTACCGATCACGTCGCCAACCACGCGGGCGGACTTTTTATAGGCCTTGTTCCAGTCGTTGCTCAGCTCGTTCATGGCGAACAGCACCCGCCGGTGCACCGGCTTGAGTCCGTCGCGTACATCCGGCAGGGCGCGCCCGACGATCACGCTCATGGCGTAGTCGAGGTACGACTGCTTCAGCTCGTCCTCGATGTTGACGGGCAGGATTTCTTTGGCTAATTCACCCATGTACAGCGAATTCCTTCAGCGATAAAGGCGAGGGTCTTATACGCGTTGCGAAACAGAGACCGGATGGTCGGCGACACTACCCGGACGGCTCTCACCGCCCCCGACATAAACCGCCGATTATACGGAAGAAGGCCATCTGCCGCCATGTTTTTGCCGATTTACCGGCAGTTCGGCGCGATGGCGCGACATTTGCGGTTATACTGGCGCGCGTGGCGCCACCGCCCCCGGGCCGGCGCCCCGCGAGGCCTTTGCCAGCACCTTTATTATACTGAGCCAACTGTCGCCCCGACGCCGGATCCTTCCGCCGTCCGGCGAGACCGGGAACACCGCCATGACCAGCGCCCCGCAATCCGTGGACACGCTCCTGCACCCCCAGTGGCTGGTGCCCGTGCGCCCGGCCGCTGTGGTACTGGAGGATCACAGCCTGGCCCTGCGCGATGGCCGCATCGCCGCCCTGCTGCCGCGGGCGCAGACCGCCGGCTGGCAGGCAAAGGAGGAACTGGAGCTGCCGGGCCAGGTGTTGCTGCCGGGGCTGGTCAACGCCCACGGCCACGCCGCCATGAGCCTGCTGCGGGGCTACGCCGACGACCACGCCCTGCGCCCCTGGCTGGAGCGGTATATCTGGCCGGCAGAGAACGCCCATGTGTGCGCCGACTTCGTGGCCGACGGCACCACCCTTGCCATGGCCGAGATGATCCGCAGCGGCACCACGACCTTCGGCGATATGTACTTCTTCCCCGAGGCCGCCGCCCGCGTGGTACAGGGCGCCGGCATGCGTTGCCAGCTGGCTTTCCCGGTGTTCGGCGCCGCCCCCACCTGGGCCCGCGACGCCGGCGAATGTATCAGCAAGGGCCTGGCCCTGCGCGACACCCTCAAGCACAGCGCGCTGATCACCGTGGTGTTCGGTCCCCACGCCACCTACACCGTCCCCGAGGCCGACCTGCAGAAGGTGGCGACCCTGGCGGCGGAGCTCGACCTGCCGGTGCAGATTCACCTGCACGAGACCCGCTCGGAAGTGTTGCAGGCGGTAGAGGCCACCGGCGAGCGCCCCCTGGTCACCCTGGAACGGCTGGGCCTGCTCGGCCCCCGCACCCAGTGCGTGCACATGACCGACCTCGGCCAGCAGGACATCGAGCTGCTGGCCGCCACCGGCGCCCATGTGGTGCACTGCCCACGCTCCAACATGAAGCTGGCCTCCGGCACCTGTCCCACAGCAGCGCTGCTGGAAGCCGGGGTCAACCTGGCCCTGGGTACCGACGGCGCCGCCAGCAACAACAGTCTCAACCTGTTCGCCGATCTGCAGGCGGCCGCCCTGCTGGCCAAACTCGCCAGCGGTGACGCCAGCGCCCTGCCGGCGGTGGCCGCCCTGGAGATGGCCACCCTGGGGGGTGCCAGGGCCCTGGGCATCGACACCGAGGTGGGCAGCCTGGAGGTGGGCAAGCAGGCGGATATCATCGCCGTCGACCTCTCCAGCCCGGCCACCCAACCGGTCTACAACCCACTGTCGCAACTGGTCTACGCCTGCTCCGGCAGCGAGGTCAGTCACAGCTGGGTGGCCGGCCGCCGGCTGCTGGCGGCCGGCCACCTGACCACCATCGACACCGAGGCCCTCGCCAGCCGCGTACAGCACTGGCGGGCGCGCATCGCCGCACACAGGAACAGCGCACCATGAGCAGCAGCAACGAGCAACAGCACACCACGAGCGACAGCGGGCGCCAGGCAAGGGGGCAGACAAACAGCCACCAGGGCGAGAACGTCGACCCGGCGGAAATCGCCAAGTTCGAGGCCCTGGCCTCGCGCTGGTGGGACCGCAACAGCGAGTTCCGCCCGCTGCACGATATCAACCCTCTGCGCGCCAATTTCATCGACCAGCACTCGCCGGTGGCAGGCCGGCGCCTGGTGGACGTGGGCTGTGGCGGCGGCATCCTGGCGGAGGCCATGGCCCAGCGCGGCGCCGAGGTTACCGGCATCGACATGGGTGAGGCGCCGCTGACGGTGGCGCGCATCCACCAGCTGGAGTCCGGGCTGCGGGTGGACTACCGCCATGCCACCGCCGAGTCGCTGGCCAGCGAGGCGCCGGCCAGCTTTGATGTGGTGTGCTGCCTGGAGATGCTCGAACATGTGCCGGACCCGGCTTCGGTGGTGACCGCCTGCGCCCGCCTCGCCCGCCCCGGCGCCAGCCTGTACTTCTCCACCATCAACCGCAACCCCAAGGCCTTTGCCTTCGCCATCGTCGGCGCCGAGTACCTGTTGAAGCTGCTGCCCGCCGGTACCCATGAATACAGCAAGTTCATCAAGCCCTCGGAACTGGCCCAGTGGATTCGCGAAGCCGGCCTGCTGCTGCGGGAGATGACCGGGCTGACCTACAACCCCATCACCCGAGAATATCGCCTGCACCCCCGGGATGTGTCGGTGAACTACATGTTGCGCGCGGAGAAGCCCGCGTGAAGCCGCAGCGGCAGACCCTGCAGGCCGTGCTGTTCGACCTGGACGGCACCCTGGTCGACACCGCCAGTGAGTTTGTCGTCGTGGTGCAGACCCTGCGCGCCGAGCACGATCTCCCACCCCTGGACGAACAGCGCATTCGCGCCTCGGTGTCCAGTGGCGCCGCCGCGCTGGTGCGACTGGCGCTGGGCATCGACGATGCCGCCCCCGAATTCGAGAGCAAACGCCAGCGCCTGCTGGACCTGTACAGCAGCGTACTGGGCACCAGCGCTGCCCCCTATCCGGGCATCACCGAACTGCTCTCGGCCCTGGTCGAACGCGGCGTGCGCTGGGGCATTGCCACCAACAAACCCCGGGCCTATACCGAGCCGCTGCTGGCGCGGCTGGACCTCAAGCCCGCCGCCGGCAGCGTGGTCTGCCCGGACGACGTGAAAGAGCGCAAACCTCACCCGGAATCGCTCTACCTGGCCTGTCGCCAGCTCGCTTGCCGTCCGGCGGGCACCATTTACATCGGCGACCACCGCCGCGATATCGAAGCGGGGCGGCGGGCCGGCATGCGGACCATTGCTGCCCTGTACGGCTATATCGAAGCCGGTGACGATCCTTCGACCTGGGGCGCCAATGCCTCGGTACAAAACAGCCGCGAGTTACAGGCCCTGATTCTCTAGCATGACCAGCCACCTGCCACACCACTCACGAGGTAACCATGTCCAGTTCCCTGCCCGCGCATTACCAGCCCCGCCCCAACCTGTTGACGGGCAAGCATATTCTGGTCACCGGCGCGGGGGACGGCATTGGCCGCGCCGCCGCCGAGACCTACGCCGCCCACGGCGCCACGGTCATCCTGCTGGGGCGCACCGTGGCCAAGCTGGAAGCGGTCTACGACGCCATTGAAGCCGCCGGTCACCCTCAGCCGGCCATCTTTCCCATGGATCTGGGCGGCACCGAGGAAAACCCATACCGGGAGCTGGCCGCCGCCATCGGGGAGAACTTCGGCCGGCTCGATGGCCTGCTGCACAACGCCGGCGTGCTGGGCGAACGTCGCCCGATCGACAGTGCCACCTGGAGGGACTGGCAGGAGGTGATGCAGGTAAACGTCAACGCCCAGTTCCTGCTGACGCGGCACCTGCTACCACTGCTGCTGCAGGCGCCCAGCGCCTCGGTCATTTTCACCTCCTCCGGTGTCGGCAGGCGCGGCAAGGCGTTCTGGGGCGCCTACGCGGTCTCAAAATTCGCCACCGAAGGACTGATGCAGGTGCTGGCCGCGGAACTGGAAAACACATCGAAAGTGCGCGTCAACAGCCTGAACCCGGGAGCCACCAACACCGCCATGCGCCGTGCCGCCTACCCGGCGGAAACACCCACCGACAACCCCGGTCCGGCGGACATCATGGCTATCTACCTCTACCTGATGGGCAAGGACAGCGAGGAGGTGCACGGCCAGGTCCTGGATGCCCGCTGAATCCATTCACCGGTGGCGCGCTGCCTGCAGATAGCTTAGCAACTCGCTCACCGGCAGGGGCTTGGAGAACAGGTAGCCCTGCACGACCATTTGTTCGCCGTAGCACGACACCAGGTAGTCCAGCTGTTCCTGCCGCTCCACGCCCTCGACGATCAGCTTTAGCCCCAGCACATCACCCAGGGCGAAGATACTGTTGACGATGGCCCTGTCTCCGGCATTGCTGACAATTTCGTCAATGAAGCACTTGTCGATCTTCAGCACATCCACATTCAGGTAGCGCAGGTAGGCCAGGGAAGAATAGCCGGTACCGAAATCGTCGATCGCCAGCGACACACCGAGTTTACGCAAGCGGTCCAGATGTTTGCGGGCAATCGAGTAGTCATCCACCAGTACCCCTTCGGTGACTTCGATTTCCAGGTAACTGGCCGGCAAGCCGGTGACAGCCAGGACATCGCTGACCATTTCCACCACATCCTCCTGCAGGAAAGTCGGTGCCGAGAAATTGACCGCCAGGCGGAAACGTTTCTGTTGGGCCTGAAACAAACCCACCGCCGCCGCACAGGCCTGGTGCAGGATCCATTT